>CAUZWB010000030.1:0-11350 GCA_963583525.1 Verrucomicrobiia bacterium
AATTTTAGGCGCGCACCGTACGCTGCGCGCGTTCCATGAGCGAAGGTGTAAAAACAATTCGGGTCATCGATTCGCACACCGCTGGCGAGCCCACGCGCGTGGTGGTTGATGGCATGCCAGCCAATCCCGGTGCAACACCTGCTGAGTGGCGCGATTTTTTGCAGAGCAATTACGATTGGCTGCGCACCGCCGTGGCCTGCGAACCGCGAGGGCACGAGGCGATGGTGGGCGCGTTCCTCGTGGAACCCACACAGCCCGATGCCGTGGCGGGCGTGGTGTTCTTCAACAACGTCGGTTATTTGCACGGCTGCATTCACGGGACGATCGGAGTCACAGTCACGCTCGCCCATCTTGGCCGATTGACTGCAGGCGACAACAAAATCGAGACGCCCACTGGCATCGTCACTGTGCGTGCGCCCGAAGAGGGTTGGGTGACAGTAGAAAATGTGCGTAGCTATCGCCACGCTGGCGCCGTGCCCGTGGAAGTGCCTGGCTGGGGAACAGTGCATGGCGATGTAGCGTGGGGCGGCAATTGGTTTTTTCTCATCGAGGCCGGCGACATGATTTTGGTGGACTTTAGTAACCTCGATCGACTCACAGATTTTACCTGTGCCGTGCGCAAGGCGTTGGAGGCGAATGGAATCACGGGTGAAGATGGCGGCGAGATTGATCACATCGAAGTCTTCGGTCCGCCGGCCAATGACGCGGCCGACAGCAAAAATTTTGTGCTCTGCCCCGGCCGCGAATACGATCGCTCGCCATGCGGTACCGGAACCAGCGCCAAGCTCGCGTGTTTGCATGCCGACGGCAAATTGCTGCCCGGCCAAACGTGGCGACAAGCGGGCATTCTCGATACCGTTTTCGAAGGCACGGTGGAGGAAGCGCCCGAGGGCGGCGTTATACCGACTGTGAAAGGCCGTGCCTTTGTCACCGCCGAATCCGAACTCATCATTCACCCCGCCGACCCATTCCGCCACGGCATCGTTTATCCTCGCTGACGTGTCCGATAAATCTCACGACATTCTCATCATCGGCGGCGGCGTCATCGGCCTTTGCTGCGGATGGTTTCTTTCCAAGGCCGGGCGCACGGTGACGATTATCGATCGCGATCCCACGCGGCGCGAGTCGTGCTCGGATGAAAACGCCGGAATGGTGGTGCCCAGTCATTTCATCCCACTCGCCGCGCCGGGGGTCATTGCGCAGGGACTCAAGTGGATGCTGAATCCGAAGAGTCCTTTTTATATGCGGCCGCGTCTCGACCCCGCGTTGTGGAGTTGGTGTTGGAAATTTTTCCGCCACGCCAACGCGCGCCACGTGGAAAAAACCAAACCTATCCTCAGCACCCTCAGCCTCGAGAGCCGCCGGTTGTTTTTGGAATTGGCTGATGAATTGAATTTCGATCTCGCTACGCGCGGCTTGATGATGCTCTGCCGAACCGAGGCCGGCCTTGAGGACGAAGCCAAAGTCGCCGCCCAAGCGGCGGCCGTGGGCGTGGAGGCGGAGGTGTGCGACGCCGCCCGCGTACGCGAACTGGATCCCGACATCGCAATGGATGTGGTTGGCGGCGTGTGGTTCGCGCAGGATTGCCATCTCGACCCGCAAATTTTTATGGAAGAACTCCGGCGCGGCATCCGCGAACGCGGTGGAGTTTTCTTGGATGCCGAGTGCAAAAAATTCATTCGCAAAGGCGACCGCATCACCGCCATCGAAACCGCCACCGGCGAACGCCTCAAGGCCGAGCACGTCATCCTCGCCGCCGGCGCTTGGACGCCCGACCTCACGCGCCAACTCGGCCTGCGCATCCCTATGCAGGGTGGTAAAGGCTACTCGCTCACGCTGCGCAATCCCGCCGAGTTGCCTCGTCTGTGCTCATTGCTCAAGGAAGCCCGCGTCGCCGTCACCCCCATGGGCGGCAAACTTCGCGTCGGCGGCACCATGGAAATTTGCGGCACCGATTTGTCAGTAAATCGCAAGCGCGTGCAGGGTATCATCGAAGGATTTTGCCAATTCTTTCCCGCCTTCGCGCCGGACGATTTCTCCGGCATCGAGCCGTGGTCTGGCCTGCGTCCCTGCACTCCCGATGGTCTCCCGTGCATCGGCTCCGTCCCCGGCCTCGCCAACGCGACCGTCGCCACCGGCCATGCCATGCTCGGCCTCAGTCTTGCTCCCGTCACCGCCCAACTCGTTACCGACCTAATCACCAAGGGTAAACCGGATCTAGATGTTGACTTGCCCAACCTTGGACCAGCTCGGTTTTAACCGAGCCCTTTCTAACCTTTTACAAAGCAGGAAAACCTCATGAAACCCCTAAAATCTTTGATGTATTACAATTCAGTCGCGACTGGAGTGCTGCCGACATTTTAATAGTTGGAGCCCATACGCCCATCATTCGCGCTTGAGCATACCGGTCTTCGGCGTCACGCTGTCGCTTCGCATGAAAGCAATTTATCGACTCATTATTTTCGGAATTCTATTCGCTGTTTCTTCAATCGCGGAGGCAGATGGATTTACTGTTGAAAAAACCAAGGCCGGCGTGACGGTTAATTATGATGGCAAGCTTTTCACGCGTTACATCATTGGGGAGAGCAACAAGCCGTTTATGTGGCCGGTGATGGGGCCGAATGGCGCAGAGATGACGCGGGCGTATCCCACAGAAAAACGCGAGGGCGAGCGGCACGACCATCCGCATCATCGCTCGCTGTGGTTTGGGCATCAGGGCGTTGCGGGATTCGATACGTGGCACGAGCCGATGACGATCAATGAGCGCGGCGGCAATGCGGCGCAAAAGAAAAAACGCCTCGCCGGATTGGGCTCCACGGTGCATCGCGAGTTTGTGAAAGTGCAGGGCGGCACCACCGCCGTCATAATCACTCGCAACGATTACGTGGGCAGCAACGGCAAAAAACTTTTGGCCGATACCCGCACCCACACCTTCCGCGTGGCCAACGGCCAACGTATCATCGATGTGGATATCACATTCACCGCCGAGCACGGCAACTGCAAACTCACCGATAAAAAAGATGCAGGCTTCAGTGTGCGCGTGCCCACCAGCATAGATGTGGACAGTAAAAAAGGCGGGCGCATCGTCAACAGCAACGGCATCACCGACAAAGCCGCGTGGGGCAAGCGCGCCGCGTGGGTTGATTACCACGGCCCCGTCAAAGGCCAAATAGTTGGCGTCGCCATTTTGAACCATCCCAAAAGCTTCCGCCATCCCACCGCTTGGCACGTCCGCACTTACGGCCTCTTCACCGCTAATCCCTTCAGCCTCCGTGGGCTCGGCCTCAAGGGTGATGGCGGCTTAACGCTAAAAAAAGGCGAAAGCCTCACCCTCCGTCACCGCGTGATTTTTCACAACGGCGACGAGAAGACGGCGGATATCGCCGGAGCTTATAAGGCGTATGCGAATGAGAAATAGTCAAAATACTGAGATTGTTATGGCGAAAAAATTGAGAGAAATGATGCGCGTCGCGATCGGGTTGGCATTTTTGATGGTGAGCACGATACAAGCGGCGGTCTCGGGTGACGCTCAAATTCGCGCGAAAGCGGGGCCTTCGGAGATTGTCATCACCACTACCAGCCGGTTGGCCGGCGCCATTCATTCGCTGACTTGGAACGGGCGCGAGTTTATCGACAGTGCGGATCATGGGCGGCAGTTGCAGTCAGCTAGCAATTTCGATGCGGGTTCACGGATCCAGAGCGAGACGTATAATCCCACGGAGGCCGGTTCGCGCTTTGATGGAGCGGGGCCGCGGAGCACGAGTGTGTTACACGCCCTGCACGCGCGTGGGAATAAGCTGACTGCCGTTTCGCAAATGGCGTTTTGGTTGCGGCCCGGAGATCGCTCAGGCACCAACCTAGCCAAGAATACCTCGGTGCTCTCGAATCATTGGCTGAAGAAACGCGTGACGATCGGCGTGCCCGGTTTGCCACATGCGATCCAGTATGACACCACCTTCACTGTGCCGGAAGGGGAGGTGCATCGACACGCGGTGTTTGAGGCGGTAACGGGCTACATGCCGGCGGCATTTTCTAAATTCTGGATGTTTGATCCTGTGCGTCAGCAACTCCAGCCGCTCAGCGATGGCCCAGGCGAACTGTCGAAGCCGGTGATCCTCGCCACGCCCAAGGGCCTTCACGCGATGGGCGTGTGGTCGGCCGAGCAACCATCCAAGGGATTTGAGCAGGTCGGCTACGGACGATTTCGTTTCGCGCCGCAGAAGGTTGTGAAATGGAATTGTGTGTTTCGTGTTACCCATCCGAAAGCCATTCGCACGGGCAATTACACCTTTCGCTGCTACGTATTGGTTGGTTCGTTGAAAAATGTGACGGACACCATGACCACCCTGCATAGGCGCTTGGCTCAGACCTCTACGCGCTAGTTCCTTTGCGAGTCTGTGGGGTGCTACTGGTCGAAATTAGGTTTGCTTTTGAGACTGAGTTTCAACAGTATTTTCCTTCGTGAGTGATGCGAAACACATTGGTGAGCTGGCCGTGGGTGAGACAGCGGTGTTGCGAGATATGAATTTACCGGAATCCGCCGGCGAGCGTTTGATGGAGTTGGGCCTACTGCCGGGCGCGTCCATTCGGCTAGTGCGGCGGGCACCTTTGGGATGTCCGATCGAGTTTGAGGTGGGCGGTGCGCGGCTGGCGTTGCGCGGCGCGGATGCAGCCAACATTTTCATTCAATAATTCTCATGGCTTCCGAACGTCTCTTTGCTCTGGTCGGGAATCCCAATACCGGCAAAACCACGCTCTTCAACGCGCTGACCGGCTTGCGCCAAATGGTGGCGAATTATCCGGGCGTCACGGTTGAGAAAAAACTGGGCACCGGGCGCGACCGACATGGGAATGAATTTTCCATTATTGATTTACCGGGCGCGTATAGTCTCGACGCAAAGTCGCCGGATGAAGAAGTTACGCGCGCAGTGTTGCGCGGTGAACGCGCGGATACGCCAACGCCGGACGCGGTCATTTGCATAATCGATGCCAGCAATCTTGAGCGGCATTTTTATCTCGCCACGCAGGTGATGGAGTTGGGTTTGCCGACGATCATCGTGCTCAACAAAACCGACGAAGCCACTGAGCGCGGCATCACCATTGCGGCCAAGAAACTCGCCGAACGGCTTGGCGTGCCGGTGGTGCCCATGCAGGCCAACGCGCGCGTGGGGATGGAGCCATTGCAAGTAGCGTTGAGTGGCGCGGAATTGGCGAAGCCTAATTGGGAAAAAGTGGAGGGCGATACCGCGACGCGTTATAAAAAAATCCGCGCATTGCTCGAAGGCGCCGTGGCGCGCGACGAATCCGAACGCCTCACGCCGACGGATCGTTGGGACCGCGTGCTGGTGCATCCGGTTTGGGGCTGGGTGATTTTGCTCGGCATTTTGGCCGGGTTGTTCATGACGATTTTCAGCGTGGCGACGTATCCGATGGATTGGATTGATGCCGGTTTTAGCTGGTTGGGCGGTCAAGTGGAGGCGCGAATGTCGCCGGGCGATTTGCGCGCGCTCATCACCGAGGGCATCATCGGCGGCGTGGGCGGCGTACTGATTTTCCTGCCTCAAATCCTGCTGCTCTTTTTCTTCCTCGGCCTCATGGAAAACACCGGCTACCTCGCACGCGTGTCGTTCATGATGGATCGCCTGATGTCCGGCGTGGGCCTGAGCGGCAAGGCGTTTATCCCTCTGCTCAGTTCGTACGCCTGCGCCATCCCGGGCATCATGGCCACGCGCACGATGGAAAGCCCGCGCGACCGGCTCATCACCATCCTCGTCGCGCCCATCACCAGTTGCTCCGCGCGGCTGCCGGTGTATCTGATGCTTATCGCGCTGATGCTGCCCATCGGCAACGCCACGCAAAAGGCGCTCGTGCTGCTCGGCCTCTACGCGCTGGGCATTCTCGGCGTGTACGCCTTCGCTTGGCTGTTCAATCACACGTTGAAGAAAACCAGCGAGACGCTGATGGTGCTCGAGCTGCCATCGTATCAACGTCCGGGTTGGCGTGAGGTGCTGATGCAAATGATGGAGCGCGGGAAAATTTTCCTCCGCCGCGCCGGCACGGTGATTCTTGGGTTGTCCATTATTTTATGGGCGCTTACCACGTATCCGAAAAGCGATTCCAAAAATGCCGGCGATCAACTCGCCCACAGCGCCGCCGGCCGGATGGGCAAGTTCATCGAGCCAGTGATTGAGCCTTTGGGGTATGATTGGAAAATGGGGGTCGGCCTCGTGGCCTCCTTTGCCGCGCGCGAAGTGTTCGTGAGCACGATGTCCATCATCTATCTTGGTGAAGACGCCTCCGGCGAAGGCAACACCGTACGCGAAAAAATGGCCGCCGAGAAACGTGCCAACGGCAAACCCACCTACAACGTGCGCACCTGTTTGAGCCTGCTGGTGTTTTACGTTTTTGCCATGCAATGCCTCAGCACTGTGGCGGTGACGCGCCGCGAGACCAACAGTTGGCGCTGGCCGATTTTTCAGGTCGGCTACCTCACCGGCTTCGCGTACATCGCCGCGCTGGCCACCTATCAACTCAGCGGATTGTTCATCCCATGACCGATTGGCAAACATGGGCTGCGCCCACTGTGGTAATCCTCACCGTCGCCGTGATGATTTGGCGCGCCAAGCGCAAACGAAAATCGTCCGCATGCGATGAGGATTGCGGGTGTGGAAAAGACGGGGAGTAAGTGATGAGTGGGAAGCCACTACTCACTTTCTTCCGACTTTTTTCTAAACGCCATTCGGCATAGTGCGGGCAAAACCACCAGCGTCAGCGCCGTGGCGGTCAAAATTCCACCAATGACGACTGTCGCCAAGGGGCGTTGAACTTCAGCGCCGGTGCCGGTGGCTAGGGCCATTGGGAGGAAACCGAGGGAGGCGACGAGGGCGGTCATTAGCACGGGGCGGAGGCGGGTGAGGGCGCCTTCGCGGATGGCGTCTTCGAGGGGTTTACCTTCTTCGCGGAGTTGATTGATGAAGGTGACTAAAACCAATCCATTTAATACCGCGATGCCGGAAAGGGCGATGAAGCCGACGGCGGCGGAGATGGAGAAGGGCAGCCCGCGCAGGGCGAGCGCGGCCACGCCGCCGGTTAAGGCCAACGGCACGCCGGTGAAGACGAGCAACGCCGGGCGCGCGGCGCGGAAGGTGGTGTACAGTAGCAGGAAGATGAGCACGAAACAAAGCGGCACCACCACGGAAAGGCGCGCGCGGGCGGCGAGGAGGTGCTCGTATTGGCCGCCCCACGCGATCCATGCGCCGGCGGGAAGTTGCACGTCACGCGCGATGGCCTCGCGGGCTTCGTTGACAAACCCGCCGAGGTCGCGCCCGCGTACGTTGCATTGGACGACCACGCGGCGTCTGCCGTTTTCGCGGCTGACTTGGTTTGCGCCATCGGCGCGGGTGATGGTGGCCAAATCGCCCAAGGGACGCGTGGGGGTGAGGTGCGAATTGTGCGTACCGGTTTTCGCATCACGAGGCAGCGGAATTGGAAGCGTAGCGAGCGTGCCGGGGTCTTCGCGCAAATCCTCGGGCAAACGCACGACGATGTCGAAGCGGCGGTCGCCTTGGAAAACCTGCCCTGCAGCGCGGCCGCCGGTGGCGATGTTCACGGTGTCCACCACGGTGTCGCTGTCGAGCCCATGTCGCGCGAGCGCATCGCGTTTGGGCCGCACGGTGATGATGGGCATGCCGGTGGTTTGCTCCACCTTGACACCCTCCGCGCCGCGCACTTGGCCCAGCACACCGGCCACGCGCTCGGCGGTGCGTCGCAGTGCCTTGGGGTCATCGCCAAATACTTTCACCGCCACTTCGCCGCGCACGCCGGCGATCATTTCGTGAAAGCGCATTTCGATGGGCTGCAAATATTCGTAGCGATTGCCGATCAGATCTTTCAGCGCAGCGCGCAATTTATCCTCGAGCGCGTGTTTGGAGAGCTTGGGGTCGGGCCATTGGTCGCGCGGTTTGAAAATGATGAACGTGTCCGAAACACTCGGCGGCATGGGATCGGTGGCGATGTCGGCGGTGCCGGTTTTGGAAAACACGACTTTGATTTCTTCCACGGAATTTTTCAGCGCGGTCTCGACGTCCAACTGCATTCGCGTGCTTTGCTCGATGCCGGTGCTGGGAATACGCATCGCGTGCATCGCCACATCGCCTTCATCAAGGCGCGGGATAAAAACCTGGCCAAGCCGCGCAAACTGCACCCCCGCCGCACCCAACAACGCCACAGCCGTGATGAGCACCACGGCGCGTTGGCGCAGCGCGAAGTCCAGCACCGGCGCGTATGCCGCGCGCGCGGCGAGCATCAATTTGTTTTCCTGCTCGGCCACTTTGCCACGCACCAGCAGCGCCACCATCGCGGGCACAAACGTAAGCGACAAAATGAAAGCAGCGGTGAGTGCGAAAATCACGGTGAGCGCCATTGGGTGAAACAGTTTTCCCTCGATGCCCGCCAGCGCAAGGATGGGCACGTAGACCATGATGATGATGGTTTCGCCAAAGGCAGTGGCGCGGCGGACTTCGTGGCTGGCGTCGCGGGTGGTTTCAAGGCGTTCCTCGGTGGTGAGCACGCGGCCGAGTTCGCGTTGTTTGTCACCCAATCGGCGCAGGCAATTTTCGACGATGATGACGGAGCCATCGATGATGATGCCGAAATCAATCGCGCCGAGGCTCATCAGATTTCCGCTGATGCCGTAATGCGTCATCCCCAACGCGGCGAGCAGCATCGAGAGTGGGATGGCCAGCGCGGTGAGAAATGCAGCGCGGAGATTGCCGAGCAGCGCAAAGAGCACAACGATGACAAGCAGCGCGCCGAAAAAAAGATTGTGAGTCACAGTGCCGATGGTGTCGTCCACAAGGCGCGAGCGGTTGAGCACGGGACGCGCGATGATGTCTTGCGGCAAATTATTTGTGACGTAATTAAATTGTGACAGGGTGTCCACCGCCACCGCGCGGCTGTTGGCACCGGTGAGCATCATCGCGGTGCCGATGACCGTTTCGCGTCCGTCCGCGCTGGCGCTGCCTTGTCGCAGCTCGCCGCCGATGGTGACCTCCGCGACTTGCCCAATCCTGACCGGCGTGCCGTTGTGTTCCTTCAAAACCACGCGCGCGATGTCGCCCAAGCCGCGCAACCTTCCATCCACGCGCACAAGCGCGGCCTCGCCGTTGCGTTCCACGAAGCCCGCGCCGAGGCTGCGGTTGTTGCGTTCCAGCGCGGCGATGACGTCCTGCAACGTAAGCCCAAAACTTTGCAGCGCGGCAGGGCGCGGCAGCACGTGATATTGTTTTACAAAACCGCCGATGGCATCGACGTCGGCGATGTTTGGCACGGTGCGCAGTTGCGGGCGGATGATCCAATCCTGCACCGTGCGCAGCCAAGTGAGGCGCTGCACGCGATTGGTGAGGCGCTCGCCATTGGGCGTGAGGTACGCGCCATCAGGCTGCCAACCGGGCTTGCCGGCCATTGCGTTGGTGCGCGCCGCGCCGTATTCCACCGACCACATCAGCACCTCGCCGAGGCCGGTGGTGATGGGGCCCATCGCGGGTTTAATTCCCTCCGGTAAATCTTCGCGCGCGCCATCGAGGCGTTCGCCCACGAGCTGCCGCGCGAGGTTGATGTCGAGCTTGTCCTCAAACACCGCCGTGATTTGGCAAAAGCCATTGCGCGAAATGGACCTCGTGTACTCAAGGCCGGGGATGCCCGTGAGCGCCGTCTCGAGTGGAAAGGTGACAAGCCGCTCCATATCCTCCACCGAAAGCGCGGGCTCGACGACATTGATTTGGACTTGGTTGTTGGTGATGTCCGGCACCGCATCGATGGGCAGCCGCCAAAGCGACCGCGCGCCAACGATGGCGAGCACAACAGTGACGACCACCACGAGGTGGCGATGGTCGATAGCGAGTTTTAGGATGCGTTGGAGCATGGGTTAAAAAATTTCCAATGACCAATGAGCAAGGCCCAAGGAATGACCAAGAACCAATGTCCAATGGCAATTGATTTGGGAGGAATGTGTTTGGGAATTGGGCATTGGGATTTCCTTGGGCATTGGGTTTTGGTCCTTGGTCATTAATGACTATGATCTTGCCCCGCGCCCGCTTTGCCGAACTCGGCTTTGAGTTCGAACGTTCCATTAACCACCACGCTGTCATTTTCCTTCAAGCCTTTGTGCACACGAATCATTCCGTTGACGCGTTCGCCGACTTCGATGGGATGCGCGGTGAAAATATTTTTCTTCACCTTGTAAACCGTCGGCTGGCCGTCGACGATTTGCACGGCGCTCTCGGGCACGACGAGCGTTTTCTTGGGCACCCCGCCGGTGGGGATTTGCACGGTGAGAAATTGGCCGGGCCGCCATTTGCCGCTGGCGTTATCCAGTTCCACGCGCGCCTGCACCGTACGCGTTTCGGGATCCACCAACGGGCTGACGTACGCCAACTGCGCGTCGGTACGATAGCCGGTTTCCTTGTTCACGAGCGTGACGGCTTGGCCGGGCATTAATCCTTCGGCGCGCGCGGGCGGCACTTCCATCAACACCCAAACGCGCGAGAGATCAGCCAGCACCAGCAAATGCGGCTGGTTTGGGTTGGCGATTTCGCCGAGCGTCACTTCGCGTTCCACCACCGTCCCCGCACGCGGCGCGCGCACAATGTAATGCGGCGTCAACGCGCGATCTTTTTCCAGCGCGGTGATGGCGCCGACCTCCATGCCAAAAAGCGCCAACCGATTGCGCTCTGTGGCCACCGTGGCCTGGGCGGTTTTGAGCGCGCTGATCGCTTCGCCCAGTGCCTTGGCTTGTTGCGCTTGCGCGGCCTTGAGACCGGCAGCAGCGGCGGCCGTCTTGGCCGTGGCGGCAGCGATGTCGCGTGCCTGTTGCGCCTTCGCCTGTGCCAGCGCGGCCTCGGCAGATTGCACATCGGCGATGGCAGTTTGCACGGAGGCTTCGCGGCGCTTGAGTTCCGTGGCGGCCAACGCGCCTGCGGCGGCGAGTTTTTTGCCGCTTGCCAAAAGTTCCGTGGCCCGCTGCAAAACCGGCTTGGCGGCTGCGAGCTTGCCTTGCGCCAGCGCGACGGCGGCGGGATTTTTCGCCAAAGCCAGCATCGCCTCGGCGACTTTGCCTTCCGCTTCTGCTTGCGCTTCGCCGGCATTGTTTTGTGCCAATGCCACCGCCGGCAAGGCAGCCGCCTCAGAATCGAGTGCCTTCAGAAACGCATTCTGCGCCGCACCCAGTTCGGGGCTCTCGATGGTGAACAGCACGTTGCCCTTTTTCACCGTGTCGCCCAGATGTACGTTCATTTCGCTGACGCGGCCTTTCACCAGCGTGCCCACATGCGCCATCGATTCGTGATTAAAC
>CAUZWB010000031.1:0-11347 GCA_963583525.1 Verrucomicrobiia bacterium
TGACGCACCGCAGCCATTGTGCGGGATGCAGCGAGGGCAGGCCGGACGTCGTGCACGCGATGAGAAACGCGCACAGAAATCCCAGCCCCACGCCCACCATCCCGTTGAGTGCCGAGTCGTCAAAGGCAAAAACCAGCCCGGCCACCGCTGCCAAGCGCACTACGCCCAGCGAGAGCATCGCCCAGCCGAGCCAGAAAAACCGCTGCCGTCCCTGAAGCACGCCGTACACCATCGGCAACAGCAGCGCAAACACGCCCGAGGCAAGGGTGACCAATAACACGTTGAGCGACGGCAGTTTCATCGAAGCCACCAATGCATCGCCATTGAAATGCATCCACGCAAACGCTACCGCCGCCAACGCAAACACGACGATGCCGATTGCCATTTGCTCGCGCGCGAGGCGTTGGTGATCGTCGTCGGTTTTTGCCTCCGCCGCTTTGTGCGTGAAGACGGCCTGCAAACCGATGGCCGGAATGGCGATGAGGTTGAGCAACTGCAGCATCGCGGTGAACGCGCCGTACTCGGCCTTGGCGTCTTTGATGAAGGGATGCACCGCGTACGAAGTGAGGCCGGCGATGCCGGTGGCGAGAGCGAGCCAGCCGCTTTGGCGCAGGAAGGCAAGTTTGGATTCGCGTTCGGCCATCAGATTTTTTTGCGGCCTTTGCGGCCCACGAGGTTTGTGTATCGGCGGCCTTGGTGGCGGGCGATCAAGTCGCCGTCATCCGTGAGTTCAGCGAGTTCGCCGTCGGCCTTTAACTCGTGCAGCGTGAGGCCGAGATCACGGAGGGTGTTGAGAAAATCCGTGGGGTCACCGCCGCCATCGCGGATGCCCTTGGGCCAAAACTCGGTGAGCAATGCGAGGCTGGGCGAGCGTGCGATGGTCTCACGCAGACCGGAAATGACTTTGGGCTCGTAACCCTGCACATCAATTTTGATGAAATCGACGGTGTCTATTTTGTTTTCGGCAAGCAACGTGTCGGCGCGGACCGCCATCACTTCCACTTGCGGACGGGATTCACCCGGCGCGTAAAGGCGATTGTCGCCGCGGTTATCAGCCGAAATGTAAAGCGGCAGCTTGGCCGGTGCATCGGAGGCGGCGACGGGGAATGCTTGCACGTTTTCCGTGCCGTTGGCAGCGATGGTTTGCTCGAGGTACTTGAAGCTTTCGGGGTCGGGTTCCAGCGCGATGACTTTTCCGTTGGGCCCCACGGCGCGCGCGGCGAGGGCGGTGTAGTAGCCAAGGTTCGCGCCCACATCGAGAAAAGTCATTCCTTCACGACAGGCGGTTTGGAAAAAAATCGTCTCCGCCTTTTCGTACACGCCAAAGTGCAGCGCGCCGGAGACAACGGGGTCATCGGGATTGAGTACTACCACCGCTTCACCAAAATTCACCTGCGCGGGCAACAGCTGCCGAATGGCCCAATTCGCCAGGGGCCGCAACGGCCATGGGCGCAGCAAATAGCAGTAAACAAACTCGGCAAGCATGGTCAGACGGTTTGCTGACGGAACCATTCGATGAAGCGCGGGATGCCGTCTTCGATTTTTGTTTGTGGATTGTAGCCGAGGAGGCGTTGGGCTTTCTCGATGTTGGCGAAGGTGATGGGGACGTCGCCGGGCTGCGTGGGTTCTCGGTTGATTTCGGCTTTCACGCCGAGGGCGGTTTCGAGCAATTCAATGAGGCGACTGAGTTGGATGGTTTGTGATTCGCCGAGGTTGACGATTTCGCAGCCGAACTCGCGCCCGGTGGCGGCGAGGACGCCGTCGACAATGTCATCCACATAAGTGTAATCGCGCGACGCGGTGCCATCGCCAAACATCGTGATGGGCTGGCCAGCGTGCATGAGCTTGGCGAATTTGTGGATGGCGAGGTCGGGGCGTTGGCGCGGGCCGTACACGGTGAAAAATCGCAACAGACAAACGTCCATCCCATACACGTGATGATACGTGTGCCCGAGCGCTTCGCACGCAAGCTTGCTGGCGGCGTAAGGCGAGATGGCGTTGAAGATGGGATCGGCCTCGCTAAAGGGCACTTTGGAATTCACGCCGTATACGGATGAGGACGAGGCAATGGTAATCTTTTTGATGCCCCGCTCGCGGGCGGCTTCGAGGACATTCACGGTGCCTTCGACGTTGACGCGTTGATAGAGCGCCGGTTGCTCGAGGCTCGGTCGCACTCCGGCGCGAGCGGCGAGGTGGATGATTTGGTCGAAGGCCATGCTGGCAAACACTTCGTTCACCTCAGCGCGATTCGTGATGTCCGCGTGCACAAACACGAAGGACTGTGCGCGCGCCTGCAGTTCGCGCAGGGTGTTTTGCTTGAGGGCGGGATCGTAAAAATCGTTGAGGTCATCCAGCGCGCAGACCGTGTGGCCGGCATCGAGCAGCCGTTCACACACGTGCGAGCCGATAAACCCCACGCCGCCGGTGACCATAATATTCACGCGCCGAAAATAACGGCGAAGCGGTGCAGTGTCGAGGTTGTCGGCGGGCAGTGAATGGATTGTGAATTTTCCCCGCTTGCCGTGAGGCCGATCTTTTGGATACTCCCGCGCATGCCCAATGACGCATTGCTAGAGCTGGATATTCCTGAACTGACCAAAATCAAAAGCGGCAAAGTCCGTGAAATTTTTGACATGGGAGAGCACCTCCTCTTTGTCGCCTCCGATCGCGTCAGCGCGTTTGATGTCGTGCTGCCCAACGGCATCCCTCGCAAAGGGGAAGTGCTCACGCAAATTTCGCATTTTTGGTTCGATAAATATGCCGATCTCGTGCCCAACCACCGCGTGGCCGATGGCTTGCCCGATAGCCTCGCCCATCTTGCCCGCCGCAGTATGGTTGTCAAAAAAGCCGAGCCGCTGAACATCGAATGCATCGTGCGCGGCTACATCACCGGCAGCGGCTGGAAGGAATACAAAAAGAACGGCACCGTGTGCGACATCCCCTTGCCCGATGATTTGCTGGAATCCGCCGAGCTTGAGCAGCCGCTCTTCACCCCCAGCACCAAAGCCGACGAAGGCCACGACGAAAATATTTCCTTCGAACAAGCCGTGGAAATCGAAGGCCGTGAGACGACCGAAAAAGTGCGTGACCTTTCGTTGCAAATTTACACCGAAGCGCGCAACTACGCCCGCGAACGCGGCATCATCATCGCCGACACCAAATTCGAATTCGGCCGCATCGATGGCGAGCTCGTGCTCATCGACGAAGTGCTCACCCCCGACAGCTCCCGCTTCTGGCCGCTGGACGAATACGAGCCCGGCCGAGGCCAACACGCCTTCGACAAACAATACGTCCGCGACTACCTTGAAACTCTTGACTGGGACAAGACCCCCCCCGGCCCCGTGCTGCCTGACGACCTCATCCAACGCTCCCAAGCCCGCTACCTCGAAGCCTACCAACGCCTCACCGGCGCGCTTGACTCGTCATAATTTTGCTTCACACTGACGTCATGAATGCGGAAGAAATTTCCATGCAGGCCATGGCCCTGCCAGCCACCGAGCGCGAGCAATTGGCGGGAAACTTATTGCAAAGCCTCGATGGCGAACCGCTCACGGAAATTGATGCTGCTTGGGTTGAAGAAGCCGATCGTCGCTACCAAGCCTGGAAGCGCGGCGAGGCGGAAGGCATACCGGGCACAGAAGTATTCGAGTCAATCCGCCGCGAGCTGGGATGGAAATAGTTTTCTCCCGCAATGCCAAACGCGAAATGCAGGAGGCATCCGCGTGGTACGAAACCCAACAGGAAGGATTGGGCCGTGAATTTCTCGGGCGACTTGAGCAGGCATCCCGCACCATCGCGCAGGATCCAAACCGATGCCGCCTTATCACCAACGCTTACCGTCGATGCCTCTTGATGCAATTCCCGTACGGAATTATTTATCGGGTTGATGACGAAATAATCTTCGTCGCCGCCGTTATGCACCTGCACCGCAAACCGGAATACTGGCTCAAATAAAATGCACGCCGCCATTGAAGATTTTTTGCAGTATATCCGCCATGAAAAAGGGCAGGCGGAACACACGCAAAAAACTTATGCCGCACTGTTGAACCGCTTCGTCGACTGGGCCGAAAGGGAAGGCATCGACGATTGGGAGTCCGTCACACGCAAGCATCTCACGCAATTTCTCCAGCACGAACGCCGCCGCAAACCCGAAGGCAATGCCCCGGCGCAGGGCGAGCAGCTCAGTCCCGATTCCATTTACCTGCAAATTGCCGCGCTGCGGGCGTTTTATAAATTCGCCGCTGAAGAACAAATTGTTTTATTAAACATCGCGGGAAACCTCACCTTGCCCCGCCGTTGGAAACGACTGCCAAAAGCATTGTCCAATCTCGACATCGAAAAACTCCTCACCCCGCCCGCCGAAGCCTCGCCCACCGATCTCTGCACCACCGCCATCCTCGAGCTTGCCTACGCCTCGGGCTTGCGTTTGGCCGAACTGCGCGGGCTACGGCTGGAACAACTGCACCTCAAGGAAGGCTTCGTCACCGTCATCGGCAAGGGCAACAAGGAACGCGTCGTGCCGATGGGCGAGCACGCCGTAACCGCCCTCACTCGCTATCTCGACACCGGTCGGCCGAAACTGCTTTCGCCGCGCTCACCCGCCAACGTATTTCTCACCCAACGCGGCACCGCCTTCGCGCAGTCCACCATGTGGGCCCGCATCAAAACGCGCACCGCACGCGCGGGCATCAAGCGCAACGTCACCCCGCATATGCTACGCCACAGTTTCGCAACGCATTTGCTCGAACGCGGAGCGGACTTGCGGGTCATCCAAGAACTCCTCGGCCACGCCAGTATTAACACCACGGAGATTTACACCCACGTCGCCGGTGAACGGTTGCGCGATGTTCACGATCAGTTTCATCCACGGGCATAAAGGCATAAAAAAACCGGCCCGCAACGGACCGGCGTGATTGGAAGTGAAACCTATTTCTTGTCTTCCTTTTTCTTTGGTTTCGTTTTTCTCTCGGGCTTTTTTGTGTGAACATTCACCGTGCGAGCTTCAGTTTTCGTCTTGGAGATACGCTTATAGCTGCCACCGACGTACATACCCACTTTGATATCCGCCAGTTTCGATTGTTTGCCATCCAACGTCAGCTTCGCATCCTTCGCCAACCCGAACACGCGAGCCGGTTTACCTTTCGCGGCGTTCAACGAGATGGTGTTTTTCTCAACATCCACAGCTTTGATTTGGCCGCGGAACGGGAGAAACTCCCGCTTCTTTTTGGCTGGTTTTTCGGTGGCAGATTTTTCGTCATCTGCGCGCGCCGATGTACTGATGAATAACCCGCCTAAAATAATGGCGGCCGACAGCAGGGGAGTAATGAGTTTTTTCATAATGTTATAACCTTTTGGGGTTACCCAAAAATAACACAAATCGATTTACGCGCAATAGTTTTTTTATAAATAGATTTATTTTTTGGCATGATTCCTGCCCCAGCGAACTTCATGCCAAGTCGAGCCAAACTGAAAAATACTGGCTCTTTTTATGAGGTTTTAGGGGGTTCCAATGAATTCCGTTGGTCATTTCTGAGCCAACATGGTTCACTTGCCGGAATGAATGCGGTTTCTCTCGCGAAGATGCTTGGGTTGATTTGCCTGTTAATATGCACCGGCATGGCCTCAGCTGCCCCATGGAAACGGCACATCATCGATAACACCTCGCGCGGCGCCGATGGCGTCCGGCTGATGGATATTAATGGCGACGGGCGACCGGACATAGCCACTGGTTGGGAAGAAGGCGGTGTGGTACGGGCGTATTTTCATCCTGGCAAAGCCAAAGTAAAACAGCCGTGGCCGCGCGTGGAGGTAGGCAAAGTGAACTCGCCCGAGGACGCTTTGTTTGCTGATCTGGATGGCGACGGCGACGCCGATGTAGTGAGCTGCTGCGAAGGCCGCACGCGCTCGGTATTTTTCCATTGGTCACCCGTGAATGATCCGCAGCGTGAAGTGCTGCCTTGGCGCACGGAAATCGTTCCTGTCACGCGGGGCAAACAATCGTGGATGTTTGCGCTGCCACTACAAATCAATGGCGGTGGCATCGACCTCGTGCTTGGTTCCAAAGGTGCGGGGGCTTCCATCGGTTGGCTGCGTTCGCCAAAAAAACCACGCGACATGAAGGCGTGGCAATTCCATCGCTGGTACGATGCCGGCTGGATCATGTCGCTGGTTAAACATGACCTCGACGGCGATGGCGACCTCGACGTGCTAGCCTCCGATCGCAAGGGCAAATCCTCCGGAATCTTGTGGCTGGAAAATCCCGGGCTCAAACCGATGCAGGCCAACCCCACTCGCCGTTGGGCCGCGCACCGCATTGGGGTTGATGGAAAGGAGGCGATGTTTATTTCCATTTCACAGGACAAAAAAATTTACGCCGCGGCTCGCCCCAATCAAGTGTTTGTGCTTCGGCCCGGACGGGATGTTCGGAAGCGTTGGCAATCCGAGAAGATTGTTTTTCCACCTAAAAAATACGGGACCTCTAAAGCCGCTCGCGCGGCGGATTTGGATGGAGACGGGCATCCGGAAATCGTCGTTACGTGCGAACTGGCCCACGGAGAAAAGAGCGGTGTATTTTACCTCAAACAAAAAGGTGGAAAATGGGTCGACCACAACATCGGAGGTCCCGCGGGCATTAAATTTGACCGCATCGAGTTACTGGACCTCGACGGCGATGGCGACCTTGATCTGCTCACCTGCGAAGAACGCGAATTTAACGCTGTGTTATGGTATGAAAATCCACATCGCTAATCCGCACCATCGGTAAATGACGCACAGCTTTTGATTGAATCCCGCCGCGCCCACGTCATAATTTGCTCATGACACGGTGGATTTATTTTGGCGCGTTGCTGGCCTTTCAATTGACCGCAGCCCCGCCGGTTTCAGAAAAGCACGCGGCGGAAATGACTCGCGGGCTGACGCTGTTCAAGAGCGATGTGCGCGCGGTGCTGAAACAGCACTGCGTGAAATGCCACGGCGGCGACAAAACGCGAGGCGGGCTGGACCTCACCACGCGCGAACGTCTGATCAAAGGTGGTGACGAAGGGGTCGTCGTCATTCCGGGTAAGGCAAAGGAGAGCCTCCTGTTCCGCCTCATTTCTCATCTCGAGAAACCCAATATGCCCGCCAAGAATCCGAAGCTACCGGACGACGCCATTCAAAAAATCGCACAGTGGATCGACCTCGGCGCGCCTTATGACCAGCCGCTCATCGTCAAGCCCGGCCTCACAAAAGGAATGCAAGTTACCGACGATGACCGGAACTTCTGGTCGTTCGCGCCTCTCAAAAAACCCAGTGCGCCATTGGTCAAAAACAAAAAGTGGACCCACAACGAAATCGACCGCTTCGTGCTGCGCAAACTTGAGGAAGCCAAGATCACGCCCAATGGCCCCGCCGAGCCGCGCGTGCTCATACGGCGATTGTACTTCGACTTGATCGGCCTGCCGCCCACGCCGAAGGAGGTGGACAACTTCCTCAAGGCATCACTCATCAATCGCCAATCGGCACTGGAAAATGTCGTCGACCGACTGCTCGCCTCCAAACATTACGGCGAACGCTGGGGCCGCCATTGGCTGGACGTCGCGCGCTTTGCCGAGAGCCACGGCTTTGAACAGGATTACGACCGCAAGTTTGCCTTTCATTATCGCGACTTCGTCATCAAGGCGCTCAACTCCGACATGCCCTACGATCAGTTCGTGAAATGGCAAATCGCCGGCGACGAGTTTGCGCCGGACAAGCCGCTCGCCATGATGGCCACCGGCTTCCTCGGCGCGGGCGTGTTCCCCACGCAGCTCACCGAAAAAGAATTTGAATCCGCGCGCTACGATGAACTTGATGACATGGCCAACACCACCGGCACCGCGATGCTCGGCCTCACCATCGGCTGCGCGCGCTGTCACGATCACAAGTTCGATCCCATCCCGGTGCGCGATTACTACCGCTTCATCAACACCTTCGCCACCACCATCCGCAGCGAAATTGAGCTGCCCGTCAACGGCGACATCAGCACCGCTGCAGCCAATTGGGAAATGGAACACACGCCGCTTGTGGCCGCGCTGGCCAAGTGGGAAAAGAATGAGCTGCCCGGGCGCTTTGCCGCGTGGGCGAAAAATCCGCCCAAGTTTACCGCGAAAAAATTCCAGTGGATGATCCTCGACCATCTCCAGCCCAAGTCACTCGACGGCGCAACCTTCACCAAACAAGCCGACGGCTCATTCCTGTTAAGCGGAAAAAACCCCGGCAACGACCGCTGGGTGCTCACCGCCGATTTGCAGGCGACCGGCCTGAACGCCATCCGCATCGAGGCGCTGACGCATAACTCCATGAAACACAACGGCCCCGGGCGCGCGGTCAACGGCAACTTTGCGCTGAGCGACATCCGCGTGTTTGCCACGCCGAAAAAGGGCGGCAAACGGCAGCCAGTGAAACTGGTAAACCCCAGGGCCACACACCAGCAGAACACCGGCGGCCTGTCGGTGGCCAGCTCGATTGATGGCGACAAGCGCAGGTCCGGCTGGGCAGTGGATGTCGGCGGCATCGGCAAGGAACAAGCGGCGGTATTTGAATTTGCCGCGCCGATTGGTTTTGAGGGTGGCACGGTGCTGACGGTGGAAATGGATTTCTTCGTGAACACCAGCCATACCATCGGCCGGCCGCGCCTCGCCGTGACTGCCGCGCCCAAGCCGGTGGCCATCAAGGGCGACGCGCGCGCGGCCTTGCTGGCCATGTTGATGGAGACCCTGAAAAAGGCCGGTGGCGCGGACAAGCTCAACGCCAGGCAGCGCGCGGAGTTGCTGAAAATTTACCGGACACAGGACGCGGAGTGGACGAAGCTGGACGCCAAGGTGCAGCAGCATCTCGCGGCCAAGCCACAGCCGAAGATGGAAAAAGTGCAGGTGACCAGCGAAGGCTTCAAGCCCACCAAGCACCACGCCGATGGGCGTGGCTTTCCGCATTTTTACAAGCAAACCTATTTCCTGAAGCGCGGCGATCCAAACCAGAAACAGGGCGAGGCCACGCAGGGCTTTTTGCAGGTGCTGATGCGCGGCGGCAAAAACGAAAAATCATGGCAGGTCGCACCTCCCGAGGGCGGGCGCACCAGCTATCGAAGGCGGTCGTTGGCCAACTGGATGACCGACACGCAAAACGGCGCGGGCCATCTGCTTGCGCGCGTGATCGTGAACCGCCTTTGGCAGCATCACCTCGGCCGCGGCATTGTGAGCACGCCCAATGACTTCGGGCTGCAGGGCGAGGAGCCGACGCATCCGCAGCTGCTCGACTGGCTGGCCGGCGAGTTGATCGCCAACGGCTGGCGGCTCAAGCCGCTGCACAAAAAAATCGTGATGAGCGCGACCTACCGCCAAAGCGCCGCGCATGACGCCGCCAAGGTGAAGGCCAATCCACTGAACACGCTGCACTGGCGCCGTACCCCGCGACGCCTCGAAGCCGAAGCCATCCGCGACAGCCTCCTCAAAGTCAGCGGACTACTCGATGCGCGGATGTTCGGCGCGGGCACGCTCGATGTGCGCATGAAACGGCGCAGCATTTATTTCATGATCAAACGCAGCAAACTCATCCCCTCGATGCAGCTTTTCGATTCCCCCGAGCCACTCGTCAGCCAAGGCAACCGCCCTGCCACCATTATCGCGCCCCAAGCGTTGATGTTTATGAACAACGCCCAAGTCCGCGAAGCCGCCCTCGCTCTCGCCACGCAATTCGAAAAACTGCCCGGCAACGCCGCCGCGATCTCAAGCGGCTACCAAACCATCATCGGCCGAAAACCCACCGCAACCGAATTAAATTCCATTTCCGCTTTCATCGACACTCAGGAAAATTCCTACAAAACAGCTAACCAAAACAACGTCCGAAACCTCGCGCTAGCCGATTTGGCGCAGGTGCTCTTTGGACTGAATGAATTTATTTACGTGCGATGAAAATTAAACGCATAAAGGCTGGGAGTGCTTTCCGAACGCGCCAAGGCGGTTCCGAAGAAACCGCCCTGCCTAACCCTCTGCATTAAAAAATGAACAATTCAATTCAACTAACCCGCCGCCAAATGCTCAAACAGGCCGGCATGGGCATCGGCTCTTTGGGCCTCGCCAGTTTGCTGCAGCAGGAAGGACTGGCCGCGGGCAGCAACCCACTGGCAGCACGGCGAGCGCATTTCAAAACAAAAGCGAAGGCGGTCATTTGGTTGTTCATCAATGGCGGGCCGAGCCACGTGGATACTTGGGATTACAAACCGGAATTGGCGCGGCGCGATGGGCTGGCGTTGGAGGGGTTTGACAAGTTTACCGGATTTTTCTCCAACGCCGTGGGCGGGTTGATGAAGAGCCCGTTTGAATTCAAACAACACGGCCAATGCGGCAAACATGTGTCATCGATTTTCCCGCACCTCTCACAGCACGTGGACAAAATGGCGTTCATTCATTCGTGCCACACGGAGAGCAATAACCATTCGCCAGCGCTCTTTATGATGAACTCAGGGCTGCCGCGCATGGGGCATCCGTGCGTGGGTTCGTGGATGACGTACGGCCTCGGCAGCGAGAGCGACAGTCTGCCGGCGTTCGTGGCGATGAGTGACCCGAAAGGGCGCGGCTTGCCGAAGGGCCACGCGGCGAACTGGGGCGCGGGCTTTTTGCCGAGTGTTTACCAAGGCACACACTTCCGCCCCACGGGCGAGCCGATTGACAACCTCAATCGCCCGAAGGAAATGAACGCCGAGCAGCAGCGCCGACAATTGGATTTACTGAAGTCGCTCAACCAAAAGCATTTCGCGGACAATCCCTTTGAAGAAGAACTCGCCGCGCGCATTGAAAGTTTTGAACTGGCCTATCGAATGCAAAGTGCCGCGCCCGAGGCATTAGCGGTGGACAAGGAATCGCCTGCCACCCGCGCGCTATACGGCATGGACGACGCCAAATGCAAACACTTTGCCGCCCAATGCCTCACCGCGCGCCGGATGGTGGAGCGCGGCGTGCGGTTCATCCAAATTTACAGCGGCGGTATGGAGAACCAACGCAGTTGGGATGGCCACAGCGACATCGCCGGAAACCACTCCCAGTTCGCCGGCGAAACGGACAAGCCGATTGCCGGTTTGTTGGCCGACCTTGCCCAACGCGGGTTACTCGATGAAACGCTCGTGGTTTGGGGTGGCGAGTTTGGCCGCCTACCATTGGCGCAGAAATCCGGCAAACCTGGTCGCGATCACAATCCGCACGCCTTCACGTATTGGCTGGCGGGCGGCGGTGTGAAAGGCGGCGTGAGCTACGGCGAAACCGACGAGGTCGGCCACAAAGCCGCCGTCAACAAATGTCACGTAAACGATCTGCACGCGACGATGCTGCACCTC
>CAUZWB010000032.1:0-11288 GCA_963583525.1 Verrucomicrobiia bacterium
TTCGAAAATTCGCCAAGCAACGCACAATTAAAAAGGGAAATCGAGGAGGCGCGCAGGGACACTACGCGGTGACTCCCAGCGGCGAGTTGCTCGCGGCCAGCTCTAGCGCCAACTCAAAAGTACTCGTGGAGATGATGAAGCAGGGGTTGGCAAAGTGGGCGACACTGCCCCGCGAAAAGCGGCTATTGCCCAAGGCTCCCGATCCCAAAGCGGCCGAGAACTGGCGCCGCAAGGAGAAGCTGTATCCCGACGACGGCCTGGTGTTGCGTGTGGTCGCCCGTGACCGGAAGCGCGAGCGTTGGCCCGACTCGAATCTGGACTACGCCTGGTTCCGCAAAGACGAGGCCCGCGCCCTGCTTCCCGCTAAACCAAAGGAAGGCACTAAGCACAACGTACCGCGTGAACTGGTGCAACGTCTGGCTCGCTTTCATCTGCTCGATAATGTTCACGCTTTGAATTACACATTCTTCCCCAAGGAGGCGATCGAGAAGGCGCGATTAACATCCACCGTGCTTCAGGTTAAAGGCGATCTCGTGTCGCTCAGTTTTGAGGGAGAGACTCGCGCATCATTGGTGTCCCCGAAGAAGATCGGCTACGAACCGAAACTGCTAGGCCGCGCAACGTACAACCTCAAGGAACAGAAATTCGTCTCCTTCGAGTTACTGGCGGTCGGGATGCGCTGGGGGCTGGGCAACTGCAACCAACGTCACAACCCGGCTCCCGCACTGATGGGAATCGTATTCACGCTGGCCGGTGATAGTCAGGCTGAACAACTTCCGCCTGCGTTTTTTTCTCGGTACGGTTGGTAGCTCCTCTGCGACGAAAAGGAAACATCGCCACGAAGTAACCCACACCCTAGATCAGGCAGTGGTTGAATTCGGCCCACCGAATGCAACCTCTAAGCTCGAGAATAGAGACACAGTTGTTTCGTGGACAACAAAGATTTCTGGGAACGGAAAAATTAAGAAGACGTGTCCTTCAGTTCGGTAAGGATGGGAAACTCGTTACGGGTATGGGTCTTATAGTCGATGCACGCGACGGGGCGACAAACCCAACCTCTCCCGGCTCCCCTGTAACTCTATTTGCTATACGTCAAATGATAATTCACTCATAATCTGCAGATGCGAATACACTTGATACTGACCTTGCTGCTCGGCAGCGTACTTTCTACGCAAGCCATTGAGCCGTGGAAAATTCTCAAACTCTGGCCCAAAAATGCCCCTGGCGAACAGGGCGATATCGGCCCGGAGGCACCGCGCCCGGCACGGCCCGGACAAAAAAAAGTCATTCGCATTGAAAATGTTAGCGTACCGACGCTTTCAATTTTTAAACCAATGAAACCCAATGGCGCGGCGATGGTGATTTGCCCCGGCGGTGGCTACTCCATTCTCGCGTGGGATTTGGAGGGCACGGAAGTAGCCCAATGGCTTAACGGAATAGGGGTCACAGCGCTTGTGCTAAAGTACCGCGTGCCACGTCGCAAAAATCGCCCCAAGCACGAGGCCCCGTTGCAGGACGCACAGCGCGCGCTTGGCCTGACGCGCCACCATGCCAAGGCGTGGGGGATCGATCCCAAGCGCATTGGCATCCTTGGCTTCTCCGCCGGCGGCCATCTCGCGGCGACCGCGATGACAAATTTTCAAAATCGAATTTATCCAGCCGTGGATGCCGCCGAACAGGCCAGCTGCCGACCGGACTTTGCTATTTTGATTTACCCGGCATATCTCGTGGAAAACCCCACCAAAAACAAACTCGTGCCCGAAGTGCCTGTCGACAAAAACACGCCTCCAACAATGTTCATCCACGCCGGCAACGACCCTGTTTCCGCAGATGGCAGTGTGCAAATGTGGTTGGCCCTGCGACGCGCAGGGGTACATTCGGCGCTGCACATCTTTCCCAACGGCGGTCATGGCTACGGGTTGCGGCCATCTGAAGACCCCGTTTCCAACTGGCCCAAGCTTGCAGAAGATTGGCTGAAACGGACTGGCCGATTAAAAGGCCCACATCACTGAATTTCCATCCAGCCGTTGAGATTAGCGCGTTGGCACCCGGCCCGATCCCCAACAGCATTTACACTAGCGCCGCTGAGCCGTACGGTGGCGGGCATGTTTGCTAGCATGACAATCATCCTTGTTGGAGTTTTTCTGGTACTAGTCATTTGCCGCCTCCATCTTTTTAAAATTTCAGGGCAAAGAAGAGCCGGCGCAGGGGGCATATGTGTCCAGAGGCACTTTGATGACTCCGGCCGAACAGGAGTTTTACTGTACATTGAGGAGTTCGCTCCCCGTTGAACATTACCAGATATTCTCAAAGGTACGGATGGCGGATATCGTGGACGTCCAAAAAGGCATGGAAAAAAAATCTCGAACCAGTGCGCTCAACAGAATTATTTCAAAGCATGTGGACTTCCTGTTGTGCAATCCGAGCGACTCCACAATTTATGCGGTGGTGGAACTGGATGACTCTTCCCACAGCAGGCAATCACAGAAGCGCAATGATGCATTCAAAAATGAGACGTTTGCCGCTTGCGCTATCCCGTTGGTGCGGTTTCCTGTAAAGGCTTCGTACAACCCTGAAGAAATTGTCGCGCAAATAAACACAGCCTTTGGCAGGTGATGGAATGATTTCCATTCCCGATTCCAATGCGGACCTGTCAAAGCAATGCGATGTTCAGACATTTCGCGCATCCGCAAAAGGCGGACAGCACGTCAATAAAACCGAGAGCGCGGTGCGGATCACACACCGGAAAACGAAAATCGTTGTGATCTGTCAGGATGAGCGCAGTCAATACCGAAACAAGCAAATTGCATTTTCCCGGCTACGGAAAAAACTGGAAGCGTTAAACAAAAAACGAAAAAAGAGAATTCCTACCCGGGCCACCCGAGGCTCCAAAGAAAGACGCCTTCAGGCCAAAAAGAATCAATCAACAAAAAAGGACTTCCGCAAAAGGCTTTTTGGGGAGGAATAAACCAATTGGCATATAACAAAGAAGAGCGACTTATGAAGGGGCTGGAGAAACTGTATCTAGGCGGCAATCAACTGACCTCACCAAGGCACAGATTGCTGAACTGCAAAAGGCTTTGCCTAATCGCGATATCTTTCAACACCACGAAGTAAAAACCCCAAGAGACACGCCGGTATGCATCCCGACGGCTCTTTAGGTTTGGCCCTTAGGCCGCTTCGTCCTGGCGATATTCATCGTCATCCGAAGTATCTGTTTCAGCATTTGCCGCAGGCTGGCTTGTCGTGTTATTGCGCGTCAAACCCCTTGATGATTTCTTTCGTTGGCTCGGAGTCAGGAGTTTGGGGGGAATTCAGTTGTCCCCCATGGACCGCCCGATTACAATTTTTCGCATGAGAATTTACTTCTGCGCCCTGCTACTTTGCCTGAATTCAATTACAGCCATTTCGGCTGAGAAATGGAAATTAGTGTGGTCCGATGAATTCAATGGCAAGCAACTCGATTACTCGAAATGGGGCGTGAAGGAAAATGCATTCGGAGGCGGCAATCACGAATTGCAGATTTACACCGACCGCAAAAAAAATATTCGTGTGGAAAACGGGCGGCTGATCATTGAGGCACACAAAGATAACGCGCAGATTGCCGGGACCCAACGGCAGTTTTCTTCGGGGAGCATCCGCACCAAGCACCGCGGTGACTGGTGCTATGGCAAATTCGAAATCCGCGCCAAGCTGCCCGCCGGCCAGGGCCTTTGGCCCGCTATTTGGATGCTGCCCACCCACGACGTTTTTGGTTCTTGGGCGGCCAGTGGCGAGATTGACATCATGGAATTTCGTGGCCACGAACCGAATACGTATCACGGCACACTTCATTTCGGTGGCTTGTGGCCGAATAACCGGCAATCCACCGGCAAGCTCAAGTTGGCGGAAGGAAACTTCACAGATGTCTTTCGCACCTTTGGCATCGAGTGGGAAGCCGGAGAAATTCGCTGGTATCTCGACGGCAAGCTCTGGCAAACAAAAATGAAATGGGACACCGTTGGCGGGAAGTTCCCCGCGCCCTTTACTGAGCAATTTCACCTCGTGTTGAATCTTGCAGTAGGGGGAAAATTCCCGGGGAATCCTAATGCTCAGACGTCATTTCCGTCTAAAATGGAAGTGGACTGGGTACGCGTGTATCAGCGGAAGTAGTTTCAATATTCCTGCCGGATCGAGGCTAGGAAACTCAATATCACCGATGCTCGCACGGAGCTGATTGGGCAGGCGATTCAAACTGAAACTTATCTTGATGGCGGTGGGTTTGGCTGGGAGGCTCTCCCGCGTGAATCGGATTATTTGTTTACTTGTCTTGGCCGGGTTGACTCTGGATGGCGCAGCGCAGATTCGGCGACCGAATGTGGTTTTTGTGTTGGCGGACGACTTGGGCTGGGCGGAATTGGGGTGTTATGGGAACCGGTTCAACGAGACGCCGAATCTGGACCGGCTGGCGAAGGAGGGGGTGCGGTTTACACATGCGTATGCGGCGGCGCCGGTGTGTTCGCCGTATCGCGCGGCGTTCCTCACGGGGCAGCATCCGGCGCGGGTGGGCATCATCGATTATCTGCGTCCGAATTCCTCGAACGCGCTGCCCGTCAGCCAAGTGACGTTGCCGGAGATTTTGTCGAAGCACGAGTACGCCACGGGCATGGTGGGCAAGTGGCATCTCACGGGCTACAAACATCACGGGGCGGAGTTCGAACTGCGGCCAACGGACCATGGCTTTGGCTGGAACACGGGCAGCGAGGTGAAGGGTGTGGGGAACGGGGCGAATTTTTTCCCGTACGTGTTTCGCACACAGCCGATCTCGTGGGTCGACCTGCCGAAGAATCGTTTGGGCGAGAGTGAGTATTTGACGGACCGGCTGAATCTGGAGGCGGTGGAATTCATCGAGCGGAACAAGGACAAGCCATTCTTTCTCTTCCTCAGTCATTTCGCACCGCACACGATTCTCAATGGCCGGCAAGATCTGGTGGAGAAATATCGTCGGAAGCACAAGCCGGGGCCGAGTGGGCGTGAGAGGTGTTATCTGTGTGAGGACGCCGGGCTGAAGGGCGATGCCGGGCATCACTGGGCTACGCATCACAATCCACATCTGGCCGCGATGTTGGAGAGCGTTGATGATGGCGTTGGGATGATCGATCGCAAGCTGCGCGAGTTGGGGATTCATCGGGACACGATTTTCATTTTTAGCAGCGACAACGGCGGCGAGGTGAATGTGACATTGAATGGGCCGTTGCGTGGCGGCAAGAGCCAGCTGTATGAGGGCGGCATTCGGGTGCCGTTGATTGTGCGTTGGCCGAATGGCGCTGTGCCCGCCGGGCGCACTTCATCGCAACCGGTTGTGAATCATGATTTTTATCCCACGCTGCTGGAGGCCGGTGGCGTGCAACCGGATCCGAAGCAGAAGCTGGATGGGGTGTCCATTCTTGAGACGTGGCGGAATCCCGATGTGGCGCCCAAGCGCGAGGCGTTGCACTGGCATTATCCGCTGGATCGGCCGCATTTTCTCGGCGGCGTTTCCGGTGGGGCAATCCGGGTGGGCGACTGGAAATTGCTCGAGTTCTTCGATCCTGCGCGCAAGGGGAAGCACGAGTTGTATAATCTCGCCAAGGATCCATCCGAGAAGACCAACCTTGCGGCGGATGAGCCCAAGCGCGTGCGCGATTTGCAGGGACGGTTGACGAAGTGGCGGGCTCAAGCGGGCGCGCGCATTCCCTCGCGGCCGTTGCTGGCTGAGCCGCACAACTTGAAGTTTGGCGAACACTTTTCCGAGGGGCAGGTGAGCAGCCACTGGCATTTCAATAAGGAGTGGCAGGTGGAGAAAGGCGTGCTGCGCCGCAACGAGATTGCCGGCGAAAACAAGCGGCTCTTTTACAAGGACCCGAATTTCAAGGACGCGCTAGTGCGGTTTGATTTTCGCTTTGATGCCAAGGATGGCGCGAAGGATCTGCGCCTCGTGACCGGTGCCTCAGGGCACTACAACACGGTGATCCACATTCGCCGCGACCACTTTTACCTGCAAACCGCGCTCGACCAGCGCGGGCCGTGGCTCTCCATGCGCCACGGCGAATGCGCGTATGACTTTGAACCGGGCAAGTGGTACACGATGACGATTGAGTTTATCGGTGACGAGGCGGTGGCGCATCTCGATGCCGAGCATCTTGTTTACGCCAAGCACCCGATCATCAACCAGGAACGCACGTACTTCGCGTTGCAGGTGGATCGGGCCGGCGCGTCCTTCGACAACGTACAGGTCTTCAGTGCTCGGCGGCATCGGGATCGCGAGGCGAACTTGGCGCGCATTCAAAAGGTCGCCGGCCAATTCCCCGTGAAAAAAACGCTCGCCAACGAGTACGAGATTCGCAAGCGCAATACCCTCGCGCGTTTTCACCTCAACGATCCTGTCTATCGCAAACTGGTGGAGACGGTGGACGTCCTCGATGCCGAGAAGGTCAAGCGCTTCCCCGCGGTGTTCAGTTCCCACAAGTCGTTCCGCAAGAAAATTGCCGCGCAACGCAAGAAACTTCACGCCGAGGACCCCGTTTACAAGGAGACGCTCTCCGCCACGCACCGCGCCAACCGCGCGCTGGAGGCCTATCTCGTGGAGCAGAATCCCGCCATCGATCAGGGACCCGCCACCGGCCGCAAGGCGGTTCTCGAGCGGGCCCGGCTAAAGCATCAGAAAGATCCGGCCTATCAGAAACTCATCGCGGCCGCCGAAGCTGCCCAGCGCAAACTTGAGTCTGATTATCCCCAGTTGTTTGTCTCCGACGACGCCATCAAACAGAAACGCGCTGCAGCCCGTGAGGCGTTGAAGGACGATCCCACCTACAAGGCGATGATTCAAAAACGCGCCGCTGCTTATCGCGCCCAACAGGATTATTTGCACAACCGGGACAAGGAACTCGGCAGACTCAAGCAGCGTCTTGACGCGGCGAAACAAAAGTAAACGGCGCGCTCGGAGAGCACACTCTACCTTCTTGGCGTCTTTGTGGCTTGGCGGTTCAAACTCATTCTTGCTTTGACGGTGGCTTTGCGTGTACTGCCTTGCGCGATGGCTAAGACGGCGATTTTGTTTGCGGGGCAAGGGGCTCAGACGGTTGGGATGGGGCGTGATCTTGCGGAGGCATTTCCGGTGGCGCGGGATATGTTTGCGCGGGCGGATGAGGCGTTGGGGTATGAGCTTTCGCAAATTTGTTTCGAGGGGCCGGAGGATGCGCTGACGCAAACGGAGAATGCACAGCCGGGGATTTTTCTGGTGAGCTGGGCGGCGTTTGAAATTCTCAAGGCTCAATGTTCAAGTTTCAAGTATGAGGCGGCGGCGGGTTTGTCGTTGGGGGAATTTACGGCGTTGACGGCGGCGGGGGTGATGTCTTTCGAGGATGGACTTCGCGTGGTGCGGCAGCGCGGGCGGTTTATGCAGGAAGCGTGTGATGCGACGGAGGGCGCGATGGCGGCGATTATCGGCCTCGACGAAGCGGCCACGCGCGAGGTGTGCGCGGCGGAGGAGGTGGAGCTGGCGAATTTAAATTGCCCGGGCCAACTGGTGATTTCCGGCACGGCGGCGGGCATCGAAAATGCCTGCGCGCTGGCTAAGGAACGCGGTGCCAAACGCGCGCTGCCTTTGCCCGTGGCCGGCGCGTATCATTCGCGCCTGATGGAAAGCGCGTGCCCGAAACTGGAGGCGGCACTGCGCGCGGTGGATTTGAATTTGCCAGCGGTGCCGGTGATTTCTAATGTGACGGCGCAGCCCCACGCAACGGCCGGCGAAATTTTGCAGCGTCTCGTGGAGCAAGTGACTTCATCCGTGCGCTGGGAGGCGTCCATCCGGCATCTCATCGACGAAGGCTTCACGCGCTTCATCGAGCTTGGCCCGGGCAGCGCGCTCACTGGTTTTATGCGCCGCATCGATCGCGGGCTGGAAGTGCACAACGTGGCCGATGTGCCGAGTCTGGAAAAAACGGTTGCGGCTTTGAACGAATAACATTACTCACCACACACGATGTCACTTGAAAATCAAACTGCAGTAGTCACCGGCGCGGGCCGGGGGATTGGGCGCGCGATTGCGCTGGCGTTCGCCGAGGCGGGCGCAGATGTGGTGTGCGTTTCGCGCACGGAAGCCAATTCGCAATCGGTAGCGGATGAAGTGGCGGCGCTGGGCCGCAAGAGCTGGGCGGTGGCGGTGGATGTGAGCGACACGGCAGCGGTCGAGGCGGCGGTGGCGAAAATTTTGGAGGATACCGGCGGCATCAATATTTTAGTGAACAACGCCGGCGTCACGCGTGATGGGTTGCTGATGCGCATGAGCGAGGCGGATTGGGACACGGTGTTGGATACAAATCTCAAAGGCGCGTTCACGCTGACAAAAGCGTTCGCGCGCCCACTGCGCAAGGCGGACAACGCGCGCATCATCAACATCGCGTCGGTCGTCGGCATCACGGGCAACGCGGGCCAAGTGAACTACGCGGCGAGCAAGGCGGGGCTGATTGGCTTCACTAAAAGCGTCGCCCGAGAATTTGCCAAGAGCGGTCTCACAGTAAACGCCATCGCGCCGGGCTTCATCGCCACGGACATGACCGACGAACTGAGCGACAAAGTGAAGGACGCCATCAAAGCCAATATCCCGATGGGAGAATTAGGTGCGGTGGACGACATCGCGGGCGCGGCATTGTACCTTGCCAGCCCTGCGGCGCGCTATGTTACCGGCCAAGTGCTGACGGTCGATGGCGGGATGGTGATGTAAAGTCCCCGAGCGCGGTTTTTTTGTGAATAAAAAAACCCGACTCGGAGCTTGACGCTTGGCTTGAATTGGCTGACAAGCAACGCACCTTTTAGGAGCAATCAAATATGTCTGAAGAAAAGAGCATTAAGGACCGGGTTCAAGCAATCGTGGTGGAACAATTGGGTGTTAAGCCTGAGCAAATTACACCGGAAGCAAAGTTCATCGAGGATCTCGGTGCGGACTCGCTGGATACAGTGGAACTGGTGATGGGCCTCGAAGAGGAATTCGGCAACGAAATCCCCGATGAAGAAGCGGAGAAGCTTGTCACCGTGGGTGACGTCATCTCGTTCATCGAGGAATCCCAGAGCTAAACCGCCGCAACCATTTCGGGCAGCTGGCCAGCATGGTTCCGGCTGCCCTTTTTTTTGGCAAACTGATACGGGTTTATGGGAAGTGTAATAGGCAAACGGGTAGTAGTAACCGGCATGGGCGTCGCCTCGTCGCTCGGCTGCGAAGTGGAGACGTTTTGGCAAAACGTCATCACCGGCCAATGCGGCATCGATCGTGTGACCTCGTTTGACATCAGCGACTTCGCCTGCCAAATCGCCGCGGAGGTGAAAGACTTCGATCCCTCCCCCGCTTTTCCCAATGCCAAAGAAGTGCGGCGCGCCGATCGCTTTACGCAGTTGGGCATCTTCGCCGGCTGGAAGGCGCTCGAGGATTCGGGAATGAATCTTGAGGAACTCGACCGCGACCAAATCGGCAGCTTCATCGGCAGCGGCATCGGCGGGCTCGGCACGCAGGAAGCGCAGCACACCGTGCTTACCGAACGCGGCCCCGGCCGGATGTCGCCGTTCACCATCCCGATGCTAATTTTGAATATGGCCTCGGGCGTGTTCTCAATTTACTACGGATTGCGCGGGCCAAATATGGCCACGTGCAGCGCGTGCGCCACGAGCACTCACGCGCTCGGAGAAGCGTGGCGGACCATTAAGATGGGCGACGCCAAAGCTATCTTTGCCGGCGGTGCTGAAGCCGCCGTGGTGCCCATGGGCATGGGCGGGTTCGCCGCGATGAAAGCGATGAGCACCCGCAACGATGAACCCAAAACCGCGTCGCGGCCTTTTGATATTGGACGTGATGGCTTTGTGATGGGCGAAGGCGCGGGCGTGCTCGTGCTCGAAGAGATGGAACACGCCAAGGCGCGTGAAGCAAAAATTTATTGCGAAATCGTTGGGTACGGCAACACCGCTGATGCCAACCACCTCACCGCCCCCGCGCCCGATGGCGAAGGCGCGGCGCGTTGTATGAAGATGGCCCTGCGCAGCGGCGGCCTCGATCCCAAAAACATCGACTACATCAACGCCCACGGCACCAGCACGCCGCAGGGTGATATTTGCGAAACCAAAGCCATCCGCAGCGTGTTCAAAGATCACGCGGACAAGCTCGCCGTCAGCTCCACCAAAGGCGCCACCGGTCACATGCTCGGCGCGGCCGGCGGCGTGGAAATGATTCTCGTGGCCAAGGCATTGCAAACCAACATTGCCCCGCCCACCATTAATTTGCACAACCCTGATCCCGAGTGCGACCTCGACTACGTGCCGCACGAGGCCCGCGAGATGGAGATCAGTGCCGCGCTCAGTAACTCCTTTGGTTTCGGCGGCCACAACGCCACCATTGCCGCCACCAAGTTCACCGGCTACGCTACGCGCGTGGACTGAAAAAGTGCTGCCGGCATCTTGCCGGCAGATCGTTGATCATTGGCCACCTCAATCCTGCCGGCAAGATGTCGGCAGCACAGCCAACGCATGGACTTTCTAAAACTCATCGAGCAAAAACGCGATGGCAGTGAACTCTCGCCCGAAGCCATTGCCGATGCCGTAAGGGCTTTCGCCGATGGCACAATTCCCGATTATCAAATGGCCGCGTTTTTAATGGCCGTTCAATTTCAGGGGATGACCTTGGCCGAAACCCGCGCGCTCACGCTGGCGATGCGCGACAGCGGCAAGGTGCTGCAATTTCCCAACGACGATCGGCCGCTGGTCGACAAACATTCCACCGGCGGCGTGGGCGATAAAGTTTCGCTACCGCTCGCGCCATTGCTCGCGTGCCTCGGCTATCGCGTGCCGATGATTTCCGGCCGCGGCCTTGGCATCACCGGCGGCACGCTGGACAAACTCGAGAGCATCCCGGGATTCAGCACCCAACTTTCAGCAGAACAATTTGTTTCGCAAGTGCAACGCATCGGCGTGGCCCTCGGCGGCCAAACCGCCGAGATTGCTCCCGCCGACAAAGCGCTCTACGCGCTGCGCGATGTCACCGGCACCGTGCCGTCGGTGCCGTTAATTACCGCCAGCATCCTCTCCAAAAAACTTGCGGAGAATTTGGATGCGCTGGTGATGGATGTGAAGTTTGGCGCGGCCGCCTTTATGCGCACCCGCGAGGACGCGCGCGCGTTGGCGAAATTCATTGTGAACCTCGCCACTGAATGCGGCGTGCAAACCACCGCGCTGCTCACCGACATGAACACCCCCATCGGCCGCGCCGCCGGCAATTGGCTGGAGGT
>CAUZWB010000033.1:0-11228 GCA_963583525.1 Verrucomicrobiia bacterium
CGAAGACTGGGAACTCATCGACGCCGGCATCCGCGTGCAAGCCATCAAAAAAGAAGACGGCGACGCCGGCATCGTCCACTTCGGCACCGAGGTAATTTCCGACCAAGACAAAACCCTCTCCGCCCTACTCGGCGCCTCCCCCGGCGCATCCGTTTCCGTAAACATCATCCTCGAGATCGTGCAGGATTGCTTCAGCCATTTACTAAAAACCGAAGCCGGCCACCAACGAATGAAGTTGATGATCCCCTCCTACGACGAAAACCTCACCGATGCTTTGATGGCCGACCGCCAAGCCAGCCTCAGTGAAGAAGCTGAAAAATCGCTGCAGTTGATTTAACCGCATGTCCACCCCACTCCGCATCGGCATTGAGATTGGCGGCACGAAGCAGCAGCTCGTGGCCGGTGATGCGGAGGGTAACATCATCGATCGCTGCCGTTTCAGCGTGGATACCGAAGGCGGCGGCCCCGTTATTCGCGAACGTATTGCGGAGGAACTGCCCAAGCTCATCGCCGCCCACAAACCCGGATGCATTGGCGTGGGCTTTGGCGGGCCGGTGGATGTTGTGACGGGCACCGTGGCGGTTTCGCATCAGGTCGAAGGTTGGAGTGGGTTTCCGTTGCGGAAATGGTTGCACGAAATTACTGACTTGCCGGTCGTCATTGAAAACGACGCCAATACCGCTGCGTTGGCCGAGGCATTGCGCGGCGCGGGGCGTGGATTCGATCCAGCCTTTTATATCAATATGGGCAGCGGCGTGGGTGGCGGATTGGTGATCGATGGGAAAATTTATCACGGTGATGCGCCGGGCGAAGTGGAGGTGGGGCATTTGCGATTGGATGCGGATGGCACCACCGTGGAAGATCGTTGCTCCGGCTGGGCGGTGGATCGCGCCATCCGCGAAGCCATCCGAGCCAATCCCGATTGTCCACTCGCCCAACTCGTCGGCAACGAAACCAGTGGCGAAGCCAAACACCTCACTGCTGCCCTCGCGCAAAATGATTCTATTGCCGAAACCATTCTTGAGAACGCCACCCGCGACCTCGCCTTTGCCCTCTCGCACGTCACGCATCTTTTCCATCCCCAAGTCATCACTCTCGGCGGCGGCCTCGCGCTCATTGGTGAACCCCTCCGCCAAAGCATCGCCGACACGTTGCCGGAATTTCTGATGGAGATTTACGGCAACGGCCCGAAAATCAAACTGTCCGAGCTCGGCGAAGATGCGGTGCCCATCGGGGCGTTGATGCTCTGACTTGCAAGTCGGCCAAAATATGCTAGATTATGTCTATGCAGTTACGCAAACAGCGCATCAAAATGGCCTTCGAGGCGATTAAAAACGCGGCTGGCATCTACTTCGTTGTGCTGTTGATGTCCTCGATGATACTGGATGGCGGGCTGATGTTCCAAGGTGTTCTGACTTTGGTTGGGCTTCACTGCGCCCTATCAATTTTAATTATGACCTTTCGCTTCAATCGAATGACGCGCGCCGATTATATGATTATTTCCATCGGCCTATTCAGCGGCTCGGCATCGGCCCCTTCCTTTTGGTTTCCGCGAAATAAGCCAAAAATGGACGGGGACTGAAACATTCGGGGAAGACATTGAATTATGGAAAAGACAGTGGAACAAATTGCTATCGAAGCCTCGACGTTGACAACGGCAGACAAGGTGATTCTGGCCGATCGACTGATTGAGAGCATCGGGAATTCAGCAGATGAAGTGCTCCATAAAAACTGGGCTACCGAGGTCATTCGCCGGCGCGATGAAGTACGCAACGGCGACGTTCAAACCATCCCCAAAGATGAAGCCATAGCCCGAGTTCGGCGGGCAATTTCGTAGTGAGGTTGGAACTTCACTCCGAAGCGCAGTCAGAGTTCGAGGCCGCCGCCATTTATCAATCGGAACAACGAGAAGGGTTGGGCATCCGATTTGTGGAGTGTGTTGAGGCAGCGCTGCAAGTCATCGAAAGGGATCCCGAACGCCATCCATTTTTTGAAGAAGATGTTCGCCGATGTTTAACGCGCGTTTTCCCTTATGCGTTGTTGTACACCATCGAGCCGGATTTTATCCACATCATCGCCATCACTCACTGCGCTCGTGAGCCGGGATATTGGAAGAATCGGTTGTTGAATTAACCCACCTCGTCCTTGCCGTAAAACTTCACGCCGCGTTCGATTTTTTCGCGGTGGTTTTCTTGGCGCCAGTCGTTGGTGTCGCGGAGACTGTAGACGCAGCCGCAGTATTCCTGCTGGTAAAATTCCTCGCGCTTGGAGAGCTCGATCATTCGGGCGGCGCCGCCTTGTTTGCGCCAGTTGAAGGTCCAGTAATTCATGCCATCCCAGCGCGCGGCGGCGCGGTTGCCGCTGGCGTTGATTTGATCCATATTTTTCCAGCGGGAAATGCCGAGGGTGCTGCTGATTAAATCGAAGCCGTGCTCGGCGGCGTACAAGGCGGTGCGTTCGAAGCGCATATCAAAACACACCGTGCAGCGCGCGCCGCGTTCGGGTTCCTGCTCCAGCCCGCGCACGCGCTCAAACCAGTTGTCTGAATCGTAATCGGCATCCACAAACTCCATGCCGAGCTTCTCGGCGTAGCGGATGTTTTCCTCCTTGCGCAGCTCGTATTCGCTGCGTGGATGGATGTTTGGGTTATAAAAGAAAATCGTAGTCTTGATGCCGGAGGCAGCCATCGCATCCATCACCTCGCCCGAACACGGCGCGCAACACGAGTGCATGAGAATGCGGCGCTCGCCGTTGGGGGCGTTGAGCTTCGGGCGCTCGTAGTTGTCGAGTGAGAGGTCCGGCATTTTAGTGGCGGCGCGTTTTGAATGTCCGCTTGTGTCCGTTGCGCGGATTTTCAAGCGTGTAACTTTTGCCGTCGGCGGCGACGGACATTTTCAGCGTTAACGCCTTGCAGCCATCACGCGGGGTGAGGTTGGCAATGTATTTTTCGCCGGTGTTGTTTTTGTCGCCGTCCTTGCGAAGGTTACGGTGCACTTGGTACATGGCTTGGATGGACTTGGTGCCGGTGAGCGCAGCAAAGGTTCCGGGCGAGCAGCCTTTAGTGTGGCCGTTATTCATCACGCTCACGGTGGGAGCCACGCTCTGGACGAGCAGCGGGTTGTTGCTGGTGGCGAGGCCGTGGTGGTTTACTTGGTAAACATCAATCGTGCCGATGCGGTTCACGGGATGGACGAGCTTGGCTTCCATGTTCCACGTGAGGTCGCCGCAGTCAAGGAATCGGAAGCCACCGAGTTGAACGAGCGAGCTGACGCTGTTGGCGTTGTCGGACAAATCCTCCGCGATTGGCTTGGAGGCGGGCAGCGGGTTTTTCTTCGCGTCCTTGGGCGGGACAATAAACTTACGATTGGCGGCGACGATGGTGAGGCTCACCGGCACCGCGCCAGTGACTTGTTTCAACGGCAACCGATAACCGGGCTTCACGACCACGCGGCCATCGACCTCCATGTTCCGGTACGGTTTCACCTTGAGCACGAAGGCGGGGTCTTGTCGGTTGCGGTCAGGATTTCGCTTGGGGATGCCATTGTCGTTTACCACGCCGATGGGCATGAGTTGGGCGAGTGTGGCGGCGCCGCCGTAGTGGTCGCCGTGAAAATGCGTAGTGATGAGAAAATCAATTTTCTTCAGGCCGGCGATCTTGGTCGCGACCTCGTGGATGCGGCCGGCATCGCGCGTGCCGGGGTTGCCACTGTCGATGAGGATTGACTGGCCGGCGGGCGTGACAATAAGCGTCGCCGCGCCGCCCTCGACATCCACCCAATAAACATCCAAGCCCCTCGCTTCCCGTGCGGAGGTATTCCAATTCAACAAGACCACCAGAGCCAAAAGTATGCGTTTCATGGCGGCCATCATCCACAGATGGCGTGAAAATGCAATCGGATTGGCCTGATAAAAGGCTGGCTTTAAGTGCCTGAATCGGTCAAATTTTCCCGATGAAGATATCCCTTATATTGAAACTCATTCCAATCACCTTTGTAGCTGCCGGATTATTCCTCGGCTGCGGAGAAGCTCACGATCACGAAGCCGGCGACGGCCACGACGATGGTGACGGCCACGACGATGGTGACGGCCACGACCATGGTGATGGCCACGATCATGGCGACGGCGGTTCAGCAACAAACGTTTCAAAAGATGATTATCCGTTGACCACTTGTTTAGTTGAAGATTCAAAACTTGGCAGCATGGGCAAACCATTTGTGCATGTACACAAAGGCGTGACTGTAAAATTTTGCTGTGAAGGCTGTCTCGACGAATTCAACGACAATCCGGAAAAATACCTTGCCAAACTCGAGGCGGTAAAAAAGGGAGAGAAACCCAAGCCGACTGAAGAAAATCCTGAAGAGGGCAAAAAACCTGAAGAGGGCAAAAAACCCACCAAGACTGAGGGAGATAAAAAAGAAGGCGAGGATGAATAGCCACTCAGATATCCGGTGAAGCCGGACGAATGCTTAAACGTCGAAAGACGAATGCGGCCCTTCATTTTCATATGCGCTTTGCTGTCCGCCCATTCCGGATGGGCAGCGGAGCCATTGCATCAGCGAATCGATACACTCATCACCACCAAGGCGGGCCGACAGCCGCTGGGCGGGATGGCGAGTGACGCGGAGTTTTTGCGGCGGGTTCATTTAGATTTCACGGGCCGTATTCCCTCTGCAGAAGTTGCGCGAAGATTTTTTGCGGATAAATCGAAGGCCAAACGTGCCAAGTTGATTGATCAAATTTTCGCCGGACCGCTTTGGGCGGAGACGATGGCGGAACGGTTTCACGTGATGCTGATGGAGCGGCGCGGCGAGGACGAAGAGTGGCGCGAGTGGCTTGCCAAATCGTTTGCCAAAAATAAACCGTGGGATGCGATGGTGCGCGAAATGGTCGCACCGGAATATTTGAAAGCGGCGAAGCGCGGGGCCGGCTTTTTCCTCACCAAACGGCTGGAGAAATACGGGCAAAATCCCACCGACTACCCGGGACTCACGCGCGATGTGGGGCGGATGTTTATGGGGGTGGATCTCCAATGCGCGCAGTGTCACCATCACCTCACGGTGAAGGATTACAAGCAGGTGGATTTCCAGGGGCTGTACTCTGCTTTTTCAAACATTCGTCTGCAGCGAACCAACGAAACCATCCAGGTGGCCTGGGCGTCGGAAGGGTTGCTGAATAAGAAACTGGAATACAGCTCGGTGTTTAGTGAAACAAAAAAAACGACCGGTCCACGAGTGCCTTTCGGTAAGGAAATTACAATCCCAGTTTTTGAAAAAGGCAAGGAATGGACGGTGAAAGCAGATCGTCAAAAGAAAATCACCGGCGTGCCGGCGTTCAGCCCGCTCCGCGAAATCGCTTCTCGGATGGCCACGCCAGACAATCCATTTTTCGCACGCAACATCGCCAACCGCGCGTGGTTCCTGATGATGGGCCGCGGCCTCATTGAGCCGCTTGATCTCGTGCACTCAAAAAATCCACCCTCGCACCCGGAACTGCTCGATCTGTTGGCCAAGGAACTGGTGGCGCACAAGTTCGATCTCAAGTGGCTTTTCCGCGAACTGGCACTCACGCAAACTTATCAGCGCAGCAGCGTTCTGCCGAAGGGTGGGGCGTCAGAAAATTTGTTTACCGCGGCAAAAGAGCGCCCAATCCCCGCCGAGGTCTTGCTGCGCAATGTGCTGCTCGCCACCGGTGAGCGCGAACGCGTGACCAAGCTGGATGAAGAAAATGAGCATTCGCTAAAAATTTTCAAGGGGCTTTTCCAAACCACTTTTGCCAATGCCCCGCGCGAGCCGGAACTGGCTGTCAACGCCACACTCAAGGCGGCGCTATTTCTCCGCAATAACGAAACATTGCTGTGGCTGGTGAAGCGGCGCGAGAACAATCTGGTTGATCGCTTGGCTAAATTAAAGACACCGGAAAAAATTGCGGGCGAAGTTTTTTTGAGCGTTCTGTCCCGCCCGCCATCGGATGAAGAGCGGGCGATGGTTAAATCATTTTTAGAAAAACAATCCGACCCTGATCGCGCGCTGGGCGACCTTGTGTGGGCACTGTTGTCATCGACAGAGTTTTTTGTGAACCATTAAAATGAATCACCCGCTTTGCAACGCCACCGAACACGCGCTGTCCCGCCGACAGTGGCTCGGCGGCGTGGGGGGTGCGGCCGCAGCGGGGGCGTTGGGCGGTTTGATTTCTCCGGCCTCGGGCGAGGTGCTCAAGAAAAAAGAAAAACAGGTGCTCTTCATTTGGCTCGATGGCGGCATGAGCCAGCTTGAGAGTTGGGACCCCAAGCCGAACACGCAGTTTGGCGGGCCGTTCCGCAGTATCCCCACCAATTTGCCGGGCGTGCATGTGAGCGAGCTGATGCCGCGGATGGCGAAGAAAATGGACAAGATTTGTCTCGTGCGCGGCATTTGCACGAAGGACAATTCGCACTCGCGCGGCGTCGGTCGCATCCAACGTGGGGACCCAAAAGACCGCGGCGTGATTTATCCGTACATCGGTTCGGCTATTGCCAAGCTGATGGGGCCGACCGCCAGCGGCTTGCCGCCCTACGTTTGGGTGAAGCCCGGCAGCGGCGGGTTCAAGCCTACGGACGCTGGTTTCCTTGGTCCGAAATTTGGCGCGCTGGCGTTTGGCGACGGACAGCCGCCACCAAATTTTGTCCGGCCCGAATCACTCTCGGCCGAGCAGGATGCCGCCCGCAATGAACTGCGCCGCGCATTAAATCTCAACTACGCCCAACCGCGCCGCAAGGCGAACACCGAGGCCAACTCGTTTGTATTCGACTCCGCCGATGCGCTGCTTGCGCGCAGCGATATTTTTGATGCCACCCAATATCCGCGCAAGGAAAAGGAGCGCTATGGCCAACACTTGCTCGGTGAGCATATGCTCATCGGCCGCAAACTGCTCGAGGCCGGCTGCCGGTTCGTAAAGGTAAACAGCTACGGCTGGGACACGCACGGCGATAATTTTAACGGCAGCACCTCGCTCGTCGGTAGTTTTGATCAAGCTTTCGCCGCCGTGCTGGAAGACCTCGAGGCGACCGGACGGCTTGATCACACGCTGGTGATTGCGATGAGCGAATTTGGCCGTACCCCGCGCATTAACGGCCATGCCGGGCGCGATCATTGGCCCGAAGCATGGTCCATCGCCATGACCGGCTGCGGCCTCAACCGTGGTGTGGTGCTCGGAGAAACCAACGCCAACGGCACGTTTGTCAAAGGCGATGCGTGGGACATCGGTCATTTATTTCACACGTGGTTCCACGCGCTCGGCATCAACTCGCACGACATCGAATTTGACAACGGCGGTCAACCCCTGCCCATCGCCCACGACGATTTGGGCGTCATCCCCGGAGCGCTCGCCTAATGGCTGATTCAAAAAAACAACCCGAGCCGAAGCAGATGCAGGAACTGAAGGCCGAGCGTCAACTCCTGTGCACGCGCTTTAGTCCCGACGGCACGCACCTGCTCGCCGGCGGCATGGATGCCAACGTGCATCGCTGGCGCGAGGGCGAGGTGATGGTGGAGAAAAAAGAAAAATCCAAGGACGGCGAAAAAACGGTCACCGAAAAGAAAACCGAATGGCAGGCATTGCCCGTGATGAACGGCCACCACGCGTGGGTTGGCACTCTGGAATTTCATCCGAAAGCCAATCGGATTTTTACCGGCGACAGCTGGGGCCAACTGCGCTGCACCGATTACGAAGGCGAAAAACCGAAAGAGCACTGGAGCAACACAGACGCTCACGACGGCTGGCTGCGGCAGCTCGCCGTGGACGAAAAGCACCTCGCCACCGTTGGCCGCGATGGTGCGGTGCGGGTATGGAACCACACTGGCAAACGCATTGCAGAATGGAAAGGCGCGGAGGAAATTTTTGCCGTGGCCATCCAGCCCGATGGCAAGCGGGTGGTTTTCGGCGATGCAAAAGGCGTGGTGCGTGTATGGGATTTTGCCGCGAAAAAAATCGAACGCGAATTCACGCTCGAAGGATTTTACAAACTTGCGCGTATTCAGGACGTGTGCGGTTTGACGCGGTTAGTGTTTCTTGACGGCGGCAAAACCCTTCTTGCCGTCGGCTGCGCGCCCACTGATGGAGGCACGATGCAAGGCATCCCTACGCTCGACTGGCTCGACTACGCCACCGGTAACTCAAAACACCGCTATCAATTTGGCGTTGAGAACGATGCCTTCATCACCGATGTCGCCGAGCATCCCGACGGCTATCTCCTCTGCGGCACCAGCGGCGTGACTGGTCGCGGCACCACATTTTTCATTCGGCCCGGCGAAAAGGAGTCGTTTTATTCCAACACCAAAATCGCCAACATCCACGCCCTCGCCCTGCATCCGGACAAAAAACGATTCCTCCTCACCAGCACCAATCGGGGCAGTAACGGAAACGGCCGACGCCTCGATAAAGAAGGCAAATACATTGGCAACTACTCGCCCGTGTACGTGATGGAATTGCCGGCTTAATTCAAAAACCGAAAGTCCAAACTGGCGTAAAGGCCGTGGAAGATTTGGGGCCAGGCTTGGGTGGGATCTTTTTTGGTGGCTAGAAATTTCAACACAATTTCGCGTTCGCGCGCAGTGGGGTTGCGGCCGAGGGTTTGTCGGTAGGCTTGGCGGATGCGGGTGGAGTTGTCGGGCAATTTTTCTAAAAGCAAGTGCTGCGCAGCGGCGGTGGCTTGGGTGCGGACGAAGGGGCTGTTCATCAGGAAGAGCGCTTGCGTCGGGACGCTGCTGGTGGTGCGGCTGCCGACGACGAGGTTGGGGTCGGCAAAGTCAAACACGGCGAGAATCTCCAACGGTGTGTTCCGAAACACGGGTGCGTAAAGGCTGCGGCGGGTGTCCTCAAATTGGTAGCCGTATTCGGTGGTGGTGCCGGGTTTGATGGTGTTCCCGCCCGATTGAATATCAAGCTTACCGCTGACGGATAGCACCGCGTCGCGGATGGCTTCGGCCTGCAGGCGGCGGCGGTTTTGTCGCCAGTGCAGTTTGTTTTCTAAATCGGTTGTGAGTTGAGAGTTGAGGGTAGAGGATGAGTGGCTCGACAACTGATACACACGCGAGAGCATGATTTCGCGGATGAGTTTTTTCACGGACCAACCTTCATCGACGAAGCGCGTGGCGAGGTGATCGAGCAAGGCTTGATTCGTTGGCAACCGGCCACTGTGCCCAAAGTTGTCCATGCTGGGGACAATGCCTTTGCCGAAAAGATGATGCCACACGCGGTTCACGAACACGCGCGCGGTAAGCGGATGCTCCGCGCTGGCGAGCCAGTTGGCGAGTTCGGTGCGGCCGCTGGCTTTGACGGCAATCTTTGGCTCGGGGCCGCTGTTCAGCACGCGGATAAAACTGCGCGGGGTTTTGGGTCCGGCGTTGTGCGCGTTGCCGCGAATGGCAATTTGGATGTCACCAGGATTTTCGCCCTCATCAGCGGCGATGATTTGCGGTTGCTTCACGGCCGTTTTTTGCAGCGCCTTCAACTCCGCCTCCTTTTTTTTCAACATCGCCTGCGCGGCCTTGCCTTCCGGCTTGGGCGCGGGCTTCACCGTCGCCGGCGCGTTCTTTGATAAAATTTGCACTGCATCGGCAATCACGTGCGCGGTGGTTCCTTCCGTAGAAATCACCACCGCCTCCCATTCGCCCACGAGAAAATCAAACGTGCCCAGCGAAATGAAATGGCCGTCAATCGGTGGCCGCTTCGTTTGGTCGATAAACTTCGTCACCTCGCCGTCCGCGTGCCGAATGAGCACCGGCACTTTGGCATCACGATTGGTGCCGTGCGTGTACGCCACCCGCACCTCGAATTTTCCGTCGCCGGGAATCTTCACCCGATACGCTACCGACTTGTTGCCTTTGCCCACTGCGCCGTCATGAATGTAATTCGCGCCCACGTATCCTTGATTGGAAATCGACCGCGTCCAATCGCCCATCAGTTTCGCCTGCAAATCGTCCACCACAATGCCCGGCAAACTCGCCACCGGCACCGGCCCGGCATTCCCGCCGAGCGTTTTCTTGAGCGCGGCAATTTCCTTTTGCTTCGCGCCAATCGCCGCCGCATGTTTCGTGGCCAACGCCGCCTGCTCCGTTGACATCGGCAGCGGGCGCTTGTTCCACGCGGATACATTGCTGTGAATCACCACCTTCGTGCTTTTTAAAATGCCGGCCATTCCGTAGTAATCCTCCGTACGGATGGGATCGAACTTGTGGTCGTGACATCGCGCGCAGCCGATGGTGAGCCCCATGAACGCTTTGCCCATCGTGTCGAGTTGCTCGTCCACGATGTCCATTTCCAAAACCGTTTTGTCCTGTAGCTCGTAATTCGTCGGGCCCAGCAACAGAAACGCCGTGGCCGTGAGCCGCTCGCGTCGCTGCGCCAGCGTGCCGCCGCCGATGAGGTCGCCCGCGATTTGTTCACGAATAAAATCTGTGAACGGCTTGTCCGCGTTAAACGCATCCACCACATAATCCCGATAGCGCCACGCGTCCTTCATCAGCAATGTGCGGCCGCCGCCGGTGGACTCGGAAAACCGCACCACGTCGAGCCAATGCCGCCCCCAACGCTCGCCGAAATGCGGGCTGGCCAACAGAGCGTCGATTGTATTTTCGATTGCTGATTGCCGATTGACAGTTGCCGATTTTTCGAACGCCGCCATTTGTGCGGGCGTAGGCGGCAGGCCGATGAGGTCAAAATAAATTCGGCGCAACAAAGTGAGGTCATCCGCATCGCCCACCGGCCCGATGCCCTTCGCCTCCAGTGCGGCGAGCACGAAACGGTCGGCGTCCGTACGCGGCCAGTCCGCACGTTTCACCTTCGGTGCGGGAAGTTTGCGCACCGGCTGAAAAGCCCAAAACTTCCGCGCTGCCGCGAGGTCCAATTCCTTTTCCTCCGCCGAGGCATCGCTGGTGGTGCGCGGATCCGGCGCACCCATGGCCACCCACTTTTCAAAATCCGCAATCTGCTCAGCGGTCAGTTTTTTCTTTGGCGGCATTTTCAAATCCGCATCGGCGTGCCGGATTGCTTGGATAAGGAGGCTCTTCCCCACCCGCCCGGGAATAATCGCCGCGCCGCTTTCGCCGCCTTTTTGCCAGCCGCCGCGCCAATCCAACCGCAGCTCGCCCTTAATTTTTTCCTCAGCGCTATGGCATTTGTAACATTCGCTCACGAGCACGGGCCGGATTTTTTTTTCAAAAAATTCAGTCCCGGCCAAATTAGCTGAATCC
>CAUZWB010000034.1:0-11183 GCA_963583525.1 Verrucomicrobiia bacterium
TATCGGCATCCTTTGTTTTTTGTTGCTGCCGCTTTTGTTGCACCAAGAATGCGTGTAAACATTCTGCTGCGAGACCGTGCAGCATCAGGCGGTGAGCGGCGCCCAGTATGTTTTCCGGCACAATGGGATGCCGATTGTTCACCAGCCCGATGAATCGCATGTCCCCCACCAGTCGGGTGGCGTAAAGAGCCACGGTTTCATCCAACTGCAGCGAATTGCAGGCGCGCCAAAAATCGCTGTCCGTCAGGAACAATTGATACAACGGAGTGTAAAGCTCGATGGCGGATTCCAAATCGAGCACGTTGAACCAGCCGTTGGGCATATCCTCGATGTCAAATTCACCGTCAGTAATAGGGCCAAAATCCAGTTCATCCGTGGCCTGAAACTCTATGTTTTTTTCCTTCAACTGGCGATTGAGGTTGATGATGAAATTGTAGATATTTAAATCATGCTGTAAAAACACATTCTCTTTAAGGTCGGCGAGGGTACTTGGTTTTAGGGGGTTCAGGGGAACATCCACCCCCTTGGTGTTGCGCGCAATGAATCCCAGCAACTCGCTGCCAATGTGCATGTGGCGAACAATCAGGAGATTGGCTTGCGGTGACACAAAATATTTTAGGCCAAAATAGATGAGTCGATGCAGCAGCCACGGCGAGGTAAGTTTGTTGGGCACGAAAATTTTTAGAATTTGAAACAGGCAAATGAAGAGGCGCGCAAAGGGGCGAATTAAGGGGAAAAAGAATTGCCGGGATCGCGATGATACATCGACCAAAAAGCTGGCCTTGGCGTTCTGGTCCATGGCCACGCTGGTATCCAGATAGAGGGCCAGCCAAGGATTGGGATCCTTTGGGTCGTGGGAGGTTTGCTCAAGTTGCTCGACAGCTCCAGCCATTTTAATAATTTCCGATTTCTTCCAACTGCAGACGATACAAGCGCGCCACGACTTTGGCCACTTTCACGATATCTTCCACGCGTTGCTCGGTGAGGATGCCCGATTGGACGACCAAATCAAGCCTCTCGAAATGGAGGTCATCACTTTCAGAATGATACAACAAGAATGACACCTGATCATCAGCGAGATCAAGCTGCTCCTGAATTCGCAGTGCCCAGCGCCGGGCTACGCGACGCCCCAAGCCCTCAATAATGAACATCGCCCCGATCAGATCAAACGGGTTCTCGCGGCTCGCCCGGCTGAGAATGTATTCGGACAACGCTTCGCTCCCGATGTTTTTCTGGCCATCCTGAATCTTTTCCAGAGAACCGCCGGCGGCAACATAGTTTCGCTCAAGCATTTCAAAATCCCGATGCTCATCACTGGAGTGGCCAATGAAGGCGGACCGAATGGGAAAATTTTCGCGGGTGATATTCGATGCCGCGCGGGAGATCCATCGCGACCCGTCGATCACTTGCTGGCGCATATTAAAGAGCAGTGATCGATAATCCTCAATGGTCATACGGCCCGCGTTCATCTTTGCCACAATGGGCACGTGATTCAGGCTGGACTCAAACTCCACCCAAACTCGCGACAGCTTTCGAACCAGCGATTCCTCAATCTCCGTGCCGGTGGTTTTGATATCAGGCGCTTCAATTTCCTCCGGCGAATCGACTTCAAACACTTTGGCCGCAGCCGAAGATTTGCCGACCACCGTCATTTGCATATAGCCAAAAGTGAACCGCCCGCTTTCTGGCACGATGCAAAGCAACTTTTGGCCGGGCTCCAACTTGCCGCTGCCAAACAATTCCTCCAGCATCACAAATGGGGATGCCGCGCCCACATTTCCCTTGTCATACAAATTGGTGAAGATGCGTTCGGGGTCGATTCGCAGTCCGCCCCGGCATAGCATCTCATACGCTTGTTCCTTGAAAATATGAGATGAATAATGCGCCACATACCAGTTGATTTCGGGCGGATTCAATTTGCCTTTTTCAATCAGGTCAAACACGCCATCCACAGTCAGCTGCACAACTTCACCGAGAAGATTGATTGATTGTTTGAGATTCATCACGCCCTCGTCCGCGGCGGTTCTCACATTGGGATAATCCAGCCAACCGCGCACTTGCTCGCCCCGCACTTCATCGGTGTCCCCCACGTACATACAAGGGGGGTATTGGCCGGCGTACGAGCGCAATTCCACCCAGTCTACTTTTAGCGACAATCCTTTTTCGTTGGGCCGATTTTGCATGACCAACGCCCCCGCTCCGTCGGACAACATCCAGCGCAAAAACTCAGATTCAAATGGCAGCCGCCGGTCGCGACCGTAGCCCTGATCCTCAAACCTTGAAGCCTTGAAAAAACGGCTGGAGAGTTCACTGGCACAGCAAACCGCATTCTTCGCTTCCTCCGTTCGCACCGCCATCACCGCATGCCTGAAGGCCGCTACGCTGGAAGCGCAAACGCCGTGCAATGATGCAATCTCGCACGGCGGCGTGCCCAGCTCGCCATGCACCATGCTGGCAAACCCCGGCAACAGCAAATCCCCCTGAGTGGAAGCCGTCACCAACAATTCAATATCATTCAAATCCAGACTGCTTTTCTCGATTGCCTGACGAATCGAATTGGCAGCCATCCCCGAGTTGGAGATTGTGGTATTTTGGTTCTTATCAATCGCATAATGGCGCGTGCGAATCTGGTTCTGCCTCAATACCCTTGCCTTGGCCCGGGATGCCTGGCCATCTATCTTTCCCAGATAATCCTCAACCTCATCATTGGAGATGGGCTCTCCGGGAAGAAATGCCCCGGCAGCGGTTATGTAACAGTCTTTCATAAATCAGTTCATTCTGTGCTCGTTTCCCAAAAGGTATCACGAAGTGGAGCGGGGTCAAAATTGATTATTCAAGAACAACCATTGATTTAATCAATTTGGCTTCAAGCAGGTACCCCTAGTATAATCAACCTCGTGAACTTGTTTCAGGAACCATTGCCCGCGGGTTGGAAAAATCTGAAGGAGCACATCCCGTTCAAACTGCTCATCGGAATCGCATGTATGATCTATTGGGCGATTCCCTATTTCACCTTGAACCACCACGATTTTCCGCACTACCACTCCCTGCCGGAAACTTGGTTCGACCAAGCCCCCATCCTGCCTTGGACCATTCTGGTTTACCTGTCGATTTTTTTCCTGTGCACTCTGGGCCTGCAACTTCACCCCTCCCGCGAATCCATCATCAGATATTGGAAATCGGTTGTCATCACCTACGCGATCGCCTTCACAATCTTTGCCCTGTTCCCAACCAAGATGGCCCGCGCCGTCACGCCGGAAATGTCTCCATTTCTGGAAAGCGCTTTTGCATTTACACGAACCGTTGATGAACCCACCAACTGCTTCCCCTCATTACATTTGGGCAACTGCTTCCTCGTCGTGTTTGCCTACCGTCAATATCGCATCGGTTGGGTCTTCCTGATTTGGTCAATCCTCATTGGAGCCTCCGTTCTCACCACCGCCCAGCATATGTTTTGGGACATCCCCGGCGGCATTGCCATTGCCGCCATCGGCACATTCCTTGCAGAAAAATATTGGGAACCAAACCGCCCCCACAAAACAGAAAAACAGTGAACGGCCAACAGCGCAGAGAGCAACGCATCCGCCGGACATTCTAGAAAAAACCCGCCGACCCGAAGGCCGACGGATTGAATGGAGATCACACACTTATTTGTTGCCGGATTGTTTGTCTTGGCGATTGCCGATGGCGCCTCCGAGGACGGCTCCGCCTAGGGCGCCGATGGCGGCTCCTTCGGCGGTTTTGCGGCCTTTGTTGTGGCCGATGACGCCGCCGAGCAGTCCGCCAAGTACGGCTCCGGTGGCGGCGCCGCGTTCGGTGTTGTTCATTGGGCCGGCGCAGCCGATGAGCATTGCGGAGGCGAGAGAGAGGGCGAGCATGGATGGGGCGAGTTTGTTTTTCATAATGTTCCTTCTATATAAGGGTTAAAACACCAGCGCGCACGGCGTCATGTCATACGCATACGTACAAGATAGTACGTATGCGTAATTTGTCAAGGGGGTTTTTGAACTTTTTTGTGGGGGTGGCGTTTGAGGGGATTTTAGGGTTTGGGGCTTCGAAGGTCTGGGGAGGCACCAATTTTGCGGGCGGCTTTTTAATAACTTCGTCTTTGCGCTTTGGCGGCGGGGTGGCTTGATGGGGCGATGCGATTGGTTTTGGTGTTTGGATTGGCGGCAGCAACGGTAGCGGCGGCGGGTTGGGCGGTGGCTGCGCCGGTGCCCGGGGGGCACGCGTGGGCGCGCGAGGGGGCGTATGTTTACCGCGTGCGGGTGGATTCGCAGGAGGCGAAGTATTTGCCAAGTTTGCGGGGGGAGGTGGTTTATCTTTGTCGCGCAGCGAATCCGCATGGGTTCACGTTGCGGTGCCATAATTTTCTGACGTTGCAGCGGCACTCGAATGAGGGGCGGCGGTTTCCGCCGTTTGGGGTGTTTCAGTTGGGCTGGAAATTTTTTGATGGCGGCAGTGTCGGGCGCGTACCGCGGGCGCCGGTGGATGTGGTTTTTGATACGCGCGGCAAACGGCTGGTGCGCGCGGGCGCGCCGGCGCGGGATTTTGATTTAACGGATCCTTCGCTGTTGGTGGTGCATCGGCTGGCACCGAAGGGCACTAACGAATGGACTGTCACCGAGCAAGTGCGGCTGGTGCACGAGCAACGGTTTGTGCGTGCGGGCGAGGAAGGGTTAGTGCGCATCCAAAAAACACCGCTCATCGGCACGCTGCACATTAAATATCATCGCGAAGCTCAGACGCTCGCGCAGTCACTGACATTGGAAACGCCGAACACGCCCGGGCAACCCCGCGTGCGGCTCACGGGCAAGGGCACGACCACGTTTAGCGCATTTGGAATTCCGGTTAAATTTTTATGGGAAGGAAAACTCACCGATCACAATGGCCAGACCGAACGCACGGTCCCGGTCAACATTCGCTACGAATTGCTCACCGGCGTTGCGCGTGAGCGGGCACTGCGCCCGGCCGCGCCGGCCATGCGGGTGGAGCGACGGCCGCTCGAAGAAGGCGAGCTGCCTGATATTTTGAACAGCCTTTCGCAGCGCATGACGTTTCGGCGGGTGATGGCGGTGATGCGTTTGGCGGCGGCCGAGCCTGACAGCAATCCAGCCAAACGCGCCAAGGTGGCCAAGGGATTAGCTGCGGCGTTGCGTGATCCGGATCCGTTTTTACGAGCCGATGCCGCGCGTGCGTTGGCCAACTGGGGCGATGCCGCCAGCGTGCCACCGCTGATTGCCGTGCTGAAGGATTCGCAACTCACCGCGCGTTGGGCGGCCATCGACGCGCTGGGTTCGCTGCGTGATGCCCGGGCCATCGCGCCGTTGGTGGCGCATTTGGAAACTACTCGCGAACTGGCTGCCACCGCCAATGCCCTTGCCCATCTCGGTGCGCGTCATCCGGATGCGGAACGGGTGATTGCGCCGTTGCTTCAAAGTGAACAATCGATTGTGCGTCTGGAAGTGTGCCGGTTGTTATCCGTGTTCGGCACCACGCACAGCGCCTCCGCGCTCACAAAAGCCAAAGCGGATACCGATGCCGCAGTGGCCAAAGCTGCGGGATTGGCTCTGGAAACAATCCGTCAGCGCAACTCCGGTAAACTGCAATAAACCGAAATGACCTGGACGTTGCGCCCCTATCAATCAGCCGACCTCGATGCCATCAAGGCCATCACCGTGGAAGGGTTTGCCGGCGTGTCACTGGATCATATATTGGAGGAAACACTGGGTGGCGAACTAGGCGGGCACGATTGGCGCTGGCGCAAGGCGCGGCATATTGACGACGACGTGGCGGCTCATGCTGACGGAATATTTGTGGCCGAAGCGGGCGGGGAAGCGGGCGGGGAAGTGATCGGCTACATCAGCACAGTCATCGACCGTGAAGCCGGCAAAGGCCGCATCCCCAATCTTGCAGTGTCGCCCACCGCCCGCGGACGGGGCCTTGGCCGTGCCCTCATCGAGCACGCGCTGGAATATTTCCGAAACGAAAAACTCGGCTACGCTGTCATCGAGACGATGGAAACCAATCCCATTGGCCAAACGCTATATCCCGCTACTGGCTTTCAGGAAATTGCCCGGCAAGTGCACTACGCGCAGCGGCTGTAGTGTTGCGGATTATTTCGCGGCCTTCTTTTCCGGCAGCCGCCGAATGCGCGCGTTGCGGATAACGCCGTAGCTTTGGAATGTGGCGAAGCCGAGGGGGGCGGAGAGTTCGATTTCGCCGGCGCGCATTTCCACGACTTTATCCTGGATGGGCTCGTCGATGATTTGGGCTTCGCCGGGGAAATAAATCGTGTCGCGGGCCGGGATGTTTTTATCGAGATGGGGATTGAGCGCACGCAGAACAGCTTCGGCGTCTTTGGCGCTGAGGGTTTGGCCGGCTTGAGCGGCTTCGGTTTGGTAAGCCTTCACGAGGCTGGCCACAGTGGCGTTGAGGGGGATGGGATGTTCCTTGGGCGTCATCCACACGCTCAGGTTTTCCGGCGTGACGCGGAGGCGGAATGTGAACCATTGATCCTGATTGTATTTGAGATAAACCGTGGTGTCGTTCTCGGAGGCGTCCATACTGTTGAGGCTGGAGATGCCGGTGACTGCGCCGCCCCAACCACCGGTAACAAACGAGGCGTGCTTGTCGCCCACGGGAAATGTGAGCAGCCCAAAGAAATCGCTGCCGTTCACGCGCTTGGCTTGGTAGCTGATTTCATAATTCGTTTTCGGTAGCACGGTGGCGTTGGTAAACGTGACGCCGGTAATGACGAGGCCGTTTTCGATATGCAGTTCACCGTTTTCTACTTTCACATTGCCGCGTCCGGCGTAGTCGGTTTCCTTCCAACCGGTGAGGTCCGTGCCGTTGAAGAGCGCTGCCCATGGGGAAGGTGTTGCGGAAGCTTTTGGGAGCGCAGCGAGCGCGTTCGTGTCCTGGATAAATAAATTAAGGCCACCGAATTCTTGTGCTGCGCGGTTGCGTTCGTTTTGTTGGTACTGGGTGCAGCCAATGGCCGCAAATATTAACAAGAGAGGAATGAGTGTTTTCATTTTTTGATAGATAGATTGAGTTGATTTTTACCGCGCTTGAGCTTGGCGTTGTGTTGGGCCACGGCCTTGGCGATTTCGGCGAGCACCTCGGGATTGTCCTCGGCGAGGTTGTGTTTTTCCGAGGGGTCGTGGCCGAGGTGAAACAGGGCGGGCGGGTCGTGCTGCTCCGCCTTGATGCGTCCGTAGCCGGACTGGGTGAGGTAGTGCGCCTTCCACGGGCCTTTGCGCACGGCGTAGAGTTGTTCGCCGCGATAATAAAAAAACGTGTCGCGAACCTTTGTGCTTCCCTCAAAAAGTACCGGTGATAAATCGACGCCATCCACCACGCGGTCAGTTGGCAATTCGGCGCCGGCCAGCTTGAGGCAAGTGGTGAAAATATCCATCGTGCTGGCGATGGCGTGGCTGGTGCGGGGTTTAATTTTACCCGGCCACCACGCGATGCCCGGTTCGCGCATGCCGCCTTCCCACGTGCTGCCTTTGCCTTCGCGAAGCGGTCCGGCACTGCCGCCGTGGGTATTGAAGATCAGCCACGGACCGTTGTCGCTGGTGAAAAATACGAGGGTATGTTCAGCCAGTCCCTCGGCCTTGAGCGTGTTCATTACTTGTCCGACCGACCAATCAATTTCTTCAATGACGTCACCGTAGAGCCCGCGCCGGCTCTTGCCATGAAACCTTGACGAAGCAAATAACGGCACGTGCGGCATGCTGTGGGCGAGGTAAACAAAAAACGGCGTTGCCTTATTCGCCTTGATAAACTTGACGGCTTCCTCGGTGTAACGGCGCGTGATGGTGGTTTGGTTGGCGGGGCGTTCGATGACTTTGGTGTCGCGCAGCAACGGCACATTCCAATAGCTCACTTTTGGTTTCCAAAACGAATCGCGGCCTTTGGGTGCGCTGGCAACCCGATCCATGTCGTTTGAGTACGGAATGCCAAAGTAAGTGTCGAAGCCGTGATTCGTCGGCAGGAATTGCGGCAGATGTCCGAGGTGCCACTTGCCCACCGCCGCCGTGGCATAGCCTTTGGTTTTCAAACCCTCGGCCAATGTGAGTTCACTTTGCGGCAACCCCCCGGCGCTGTTCGGAAACAGCACACGGCGCTTGTCGCTGCACATTCCACTGCGCACGGGCAACCGACCCGTGAGCAACGCCGCGCGGCTGGGCGTGCACACACAGGCCGCGCTGTAGAATTGTGTAAACTTGATCCCCTCCGCCGCCATGCGATCGAGGTTCGGTGTTTTGATGGTCGGATGCCCGTAGCAACCCAGATCGCCATAGCCCAAGTCATCACAAAAGATGACCACAAAATTCGGCGACTGCGCGCCGAGCGCCGGCCACGCTAACAGCACGGCGGCAGCCATCGAAAGAAGGGGCTTCATAGGCGAAAGCGTATCGCGCGGAATGGGAGCAGGCAATGGCGGATTTTTTATTTTTGGCAAAAAACGGGAGTTTTTGGGTTGGGTAGGCACTTGGCTTACTGAGGAATTTGTGCTATAAATGCGTTTCCGCAATTCCGCCAGGTTAGATAATTCCGGTGAATTGCTCTCTGTATACCAACGAAAGGCCCCATGGCGAAATACCGCGTGAATAACCGAAACGACCTGCCGCGGGTGGGCGAGATGCTGGGGCTCAGCCGCGAACAGGTGCTTGAGATGCAGGCAGTGAGTGCGGTGCTGCCATTCAAGGTGAACGACTATGTGCTCGAAGAGCTCATCGATCGCGAGGACCTTCCGCACGATCCGATTTTCCAACTCACCTTTCCGCAGCGCGGGATGTTGGCTGATGGCGATTTTCAACGCATGCATGATTTGGTGACACGCGAGGCAAGCGATGCCGAGCTGCGGTTGGCCGCGGATGAAATCCGCGCCACGCTCAATCCACATCCCGCCGGGCAAATGGATTTGAACAAGCCGCACTTCGGCGGCGAGCCGCTCGAGGGCATGCAGCACAAGTACAACGAGACTGTTCTTTTCTTCCCCACCCAAGGCCAAACCTGCCACGCTTATTGCACGTACTGCTTCCGCTGGGCACAATTCATTGGCGATGGCGATTTGAAATTTGCCAGCAAGGAAGCGGGTCAGCTCGTGCAGTATGTGAGCGACAACCCGGAAATCAGCAGCGTACTCATCACCGGCGGCGATCCGATGGTGATGAAAACAAAATTCCTTCGTAACTATATTGAGCCGCTGCTGGCCATCCCGCATCTTAACAGCATCCGCATCGGCACCAAGGCGCTCGCGTATTGGCCCAATCGATTTACCGACGGCGAGGATGCCGACGACTTCCTGCGGCTCATCGGCGACGTGCGCGCCGCGGGCAAACACTTCGCGCTGATGGCGCACAGCAGTCATCCTGTGGAGCTATCGACAAGCGCGGCCGAAGCAGCCGTGCGGCGGGTGATTGATGCCGGCGCGGTGGTGCGCTGCCAAGCGCCGCTCATCAAACACGTGAACGATCACCAAGACGTGTGGGCCGCGCTTTGGCGCAAACAAGTTTCGCTCGGCGCGGTGCCCTATTATATGTTCGTGGAACGCGACACGGGTCCGAAAAATTATTTTGAAGTACCCCTCGCCCGCGCCCACAATATTTTCACGCGTGCGTATCGCCAAGTGAGTGGTCTCGCCCGCACCGTGCGCGGGCCGAGTATGAGCTGCACGCCCGGCAAAGTGTTGGTGGATGGCTTGGCCAAAATCCACGGCGAACGCGTCTTCGTGCTCAAGTTTATCCAAGGCCGCGATCCAGACTGGGCGAATCAGGTGTTCTTCGCCAAATTCGATCCCCAAGTCACATGGCTCGATGACTTGAAGCCGGCATTTGGCGATGAGAAATTCTTCTTCGAATCTGACGAATCGAATGTGAAAGATTTGCAATTTTCGACTGAGGAATAATTGATGAAGTTTGCTTTTCTGATTTCACTCATTTCTATTTCTGTTTCCAGTGCCATTCCGGATTTCAAAATCACTCCGGTGCCCGGCGGCAAGTACACACCCTTTCAAAAAGTTTTCAACCAACACATCAACGTCTTTGGCGTGCGCGTGTTTGGCACAGCCCAAACACCATCGGCCAAACTGCGGCACATCGCTATTGTGCTCGCGGAGTATTTAGACAACGACGAGGACGGCAAGCCGGACAATCCCGCCGTGGTGGCCGAGCTGGTGAAGCGCAATGCGTTTATGGCGGTGGCCGAGAATGAACGCGCGATGGAGCGGCTGGATGGCGAGGCGTTTGAACGCGCGGGATTCCACGCCGGCCAAGGACAGTTCGCCACGGAGACGCTGCCCGGTGGCGGGCGCTTTGATGCCACGCTCGAAGAGGTGCTGCATCTCATCACGCACGAAGGCTACGCGAATGCGTATCCGAAAATATTTGGCGAACGGCCGGGCACGGTGTTGGCCGAGTGCCTCGACCGCGCGCGCGGCGGACATTTTCGCAGAGTGCCCCGCCGTTATCCGAAGGGGGCGTGGTTTACATACGACGACCGTACCTGCGATTACGGCTGCCAATGCACGGAGTATCTTTATTGGGCCATCACCTCGGCGCTTGGCGCGCAGTCGGCAAAGCAACGGCGCGAGGATATTTCCCACGAGTGGAAACTGCACAACCGCGAACTAGTCCGGACACGCGACCCGCACATTTTCAAGCTCATCACCGACGCGAAGTATAAACTGCCAACTCGATTGCCCGACGGAAAATATCAAGTAAATTGAGGCCCTCTACCGCACTTGCTTTCGCGCCGCGTGCGGGGCAAACTCCGCGCTTCCTATGAGTTTTGAAATAGATCTTTCGGGCAAGGACGCGCTGATCACCGGTGCATCCCAAGGCTTGGGCGCGGCCACGGCGCGGGCGTTGCATGCGGCCGGTTGTCGCGTGGCGATTAATCATCCCGGCTTGGAAACGACCGCCGCAGATGCCGGGGCTATTGCCGTCGAGTTGAATGCCATCCGCCCCGACAGCGCGCGCGCCGTGGCCTGCGATGTCAGCGACGCAGATGCGGTGCAGGCGATGATGGCGGAATTAAAAACTGACTGGGGCGGTCTTGATTTTCTCATCAACAATGCCGGCATCATCCGCGACCGCACCATTGCCAAGATGAGCCGCGAGGAATGGCGCGCGGTGATGGAGGTGAATCTTGACGGCGTTTTTTACGCG
>CAUZWB010000035.1:0-11171 GCA_963583525.1 Verrucomicrobiia bacterium
CACTTTTACAGTCGCGAACCCAACGAGCCCCCGCACATCCACGTTCGCCGCGACGACTGCGAAGCCAAGTTTTGGCTGCAGCCTGTTTCACTCGCCCACAATCTTGGCTACAATAAATCTGAACTAAACGCCATCGAAGGCCATGTCAAAGAACATTGCCAAAAACTGCTGGACGCCTATACTGAATTCCATGGATGAGCAAAACACAACCGCCGCCACGCGATGCTGGATTGACGGCGACCGCGTGTGCCTTGAGCTGGATGACCAGCGAACGGTCAGCTTTCCAGTAACCAAATATCCATTGCTAGCCAATGCGGATGACGAACAACTGGCCAAGGTAGAGTTACAACTTAATGGCCACGCCCTTCGGTGGGAGGAACTGGACGAAGACATTCTTGTGGAAGACGTGTTGCTCGGCAATTTCCCAAAGCCAAAAGAAGCCGCTTTGGCTTAATCCGTGACCCTCTCGGTCATCATCCCCACGCTCAATGAGGCGAGCGAATTGCCTGAGACGCTCAAGCACGCGCGGGCCATTCCCGAGGTGAAGGAAATCATCGTCGTCGATGCCGGCAGTACAGACGACACACGAGCCATCGCTCGCGACCACAACTGCATCGTCATCAAAAGCGAGCCCAGTCGCGGCGGGCAACTCCGCCTCGGCGCGCAACGGGCCTCGGGCGAGGTTGTTCTTTTTTTACACGCGGATACTTGGCTGCCGGAGAATGCGGGCGCGGTCATTCGCGAAACCCTTGCCCGTCCACTCGTCATCGCCGGTGGTTTTTACAAACGCTTCCGCGATGGCGGCGCGTTGCCCGGTTCGCGTTTGCGCTGTTGGCTGCTATGGGCGCTCACCAACCGCCTCTTTGGCGACCAAGCGATTTTCGTAAAACGCAAAGCCCTCGAACAATGCGGCGGCGTGCCCGACGTGCCGCTCATGGAAGAATTCGAGCTCTGCAAAAAACTCGCCGGCCGTGGTCGCCTCGCACTGGCCTCCGCCACCGTGCTCACCTCCGCCCGCAAATTCCGCGATCACGGCACGCTCAAGACTTACTGGCGAATGATGGGCGTTTCGGTGCGCTATTGGCTCGGGGCTTCACCTCAGCGATTGGCGGAAATTTATTATAGGAAGAACTCTGATTTTCAGGATGAAAAATTATTATCCTGAATATCCTGCCAATCTCTGTTAAAATTTCCTGAGCATTATGTTTCAAATGAGCACAATGGCGCTGCGGTCGAATTTGTTTCTTTCGCCGTTGGCGGGGTATACGAATCTGCCGTTCCGGCTAGTCATCCGCGAGGTGGGTGGGGTGGATTTGTGCACGACGGATTTGGTGAATGCCCGCTCGCTGATTGAGCGCAATCCGAAGGCGCTGAAGCTCATCGAGACGAATGACGCCGACCGGCCGCTCGCGGTGCAGCTCTTTGGCGCGGTGCCGGAGGAGATGCGCGATGCGGCGCTGCAGCTCGAGGCGCTCGGCATTTCGGCCATCGACATCAACATGGGTTGTCCCGTGCGCAAGGTGGTAAAGACCGGCGGCGGCTCGGCAATGATGACGGAGCTGGACAAAACCCACGCGCTCGTGCGCGGCATGGTCGATGCCCTGAAAATTCCCGTCACCGCCAAGATGCGGCTCGGTTGGGATGACCAAAATCTTACCGCGCCCGACCTGGCGCGCACGTTGGTCGACGCCGGCATCGCGGCAATTTTCGTCCACGGCCGCACGCGCGCGCAGGGGTTTGAGGGCACGGTGAATCTCGAGGGCATTCGCAAAGTCGTCGAGGCCGTGCCGAGCCTGTCGGTGGTGGGCAACGGCGATGTCACCACCGCCGAGGCCGCGAAGCATATGTTCGAGGTCACTGGCTGCGCGGGCGTGAGCATTGGGCGCGGGGCATTTTATAATCCGTGGATTTTCAAACACACGCAGCACTTCATGGATACCGGCGAGCTGTTGCCCGAGCCGACCTTTGACGAACGCATCCGCGTGCTGCGTCGGCATTACGATTTGATGGTGGAAGTCTTTGGCGAAAATCGCGGCAGCGTGATGTTCCGCAAAGTCGCCCCATGGTACGCCAAACGCTTCGGCCCCGCAAAGCCCTTCAACAAGGCCGTCGTCCAAATCAGCACTCGCGAGGATTTCGACACCGTCCTCGCCGACTACCTTGACTGGCGTGAAAAATTCACTGACACGGAAGGCCAACTTCTCCCCCAATACCAACTCCCCCCCATGGTCGCCTCCTTCATGCAGGAACCCGAAACCGCCGTCGAAAAACGCAAAACCATCCCCGTCCCCAAAGGGCCGGTGGAGGTTTGGTAGTTGCCTTTCCCTTGACTTGGCCGCGTCGGCCCCCTTCAATGCGCGCGAACCCATTAAATCTCATGGCTGAATTTTTTCCCGACGTAAATAAAATCGAGTATGAGGGCGCGGATTCCAAGAACCCGCTTTCCTTTAAGCACTACAACGCCACCGAGCAAGTCGAGGGCAAGTCGATGACGGAGCACTTGCGCTTCGGCGTGGCGTATTGGCACACGATGCGTGGCGGCGGCGCGGATCCGTTTGGGCCGGGGACGGCGTTGCGTCCTTGGGAAGGGGCGGATGATGTGGCGAATGCGGAGAATCGGGCGCGGGTGTTTTTTGAATTTTTGGAAAAATTGGGCGCGCCGTTTTATTGTTTCCACGATCGCGATGTGGCGCCGGAAGGGGCGTCGCTGGCGGAGAGCAATGCGAATCTCGATGCGGTGGCGGCGGTGTTGAAAGAAGAACAGGCGCGCACGGGGAAACGGCTGCTTTGGGGCACGGCGAATTTATTCAGCAACCCGCGCTACATGCACGGCGCGGCAACGAGTTCCAATGCGGATGCGTTTGCGTTTGCGGCGGCGCAGGTGAAGAAGATGTTGGAAGTGACGAAGGAACTCGGCGGCGAAGGCTATGTGTTTTGGGGCGGGCGCGAGGGGTATCAAAATTGGCTGAACACAGACATGCACCGCGAGCTGGATCATCTCGCGGCGTTCATGCACATGGCGGTGGATTACGCGAAAGAGATTGGCTTCACCGGCCAGTTTATGTTCGAGCCCAAGCCGAAGGAGCCGACGAAGCATCAGTACGATTTCGATGCGGCGGCGTGCATTAACTTTCTGCGCACTTATGGTTTGGAAGAGCACGTGAAGCTGAACCTCGAGACCAATCATGCCACGCTGGCGGGCCACTCGATGGAGCACGAAATCGACTTCGCCGGCGGGCAGGGTTTCCTCGGCTCGATAGACGCCAACACCGGCGATCTGTTGCTCGGCTGGGATACCGACCAGTTCCCGACCGATATTTATCTCACCACCAAATGCATGCTCGCGGTGATGAAACACGGCGGCCTCGCGCCGGGCGGCGTGAATTTCGACGCCAAAGTGCGCCGCGAAAGCCACGAGCCGATTGACCTTTTCCACGCCCACATCGGCGGCATGGACGCCTTCGCACGCGGCCTAAAAATCGCCGCCGCCATCCGCACCGACGGCCGCTTGGCAAACTTCATGAAAGCCCGCTACGCCAGCTGGGACACCGCCATTGGCAAAGACATCGAGGACGGCAAAGCCTCATTCGCAAGCCTCGAAACTTACATGCTCGATAAAGGTGACGTGACTCCAAACATCAGCGGCCGACAGGAGTTTTTGGAAAACTTGATCAACGAGTTTATCTAGGCGACTGACGGTTTATATTAAATTCGTAGTACCCACGAATACGGAGGGCGTAGCCGGTGCGCCCGTTTGGGGTGATGGGTGGCGGACTGTCAATCGATGGCGGGCGGGTGCGGGCATGCAGGAGTTTATCGAAAACTTTTTCACGGTGCCTTTTTATTTTGCCGCGAGAGGGCGAGGGCCTATAATGGGCGCATGTCAAAGCACTCTCTATTAGCCACCGCACTCATCCTTTCTTTTGCCTCCTCACTGACCGCTGACAACTGGCCGAGCTGGCGGGGGCCGAATGATGATGGAAGCGCGGTGGGCGGGAAATATCCGGTGAAGCTCAATGACGAGGCGCAATGGGCGTGGCGGGTGGCGTTGCCGGGGAAGGGGTGCTCGACGCCGATTGTATGGGGGGATCACATTGTGTTGACCGCGCCGGTGGAGGGGAAGGATGCGTTGCTGGCGTTTGACTGGAATGGGCGGAAACTTTGGCAGGTGGCGCTTGGCCAGGAGAATCCGGGGAAGCACCGGAACGGGTCGGGAAGCAATTCATCGGCGGTGACGGATGGGACGGCGTTCTTCGCGTTCTTTAAAAGCAAGACGCTGGCAGCGGTGGATTTTAAGGGGAAGGTGCTTTGGCAAAAGGATCTCTCGTCGTATGGGCGCGACTCGTTGTACTGGGATTTTGGAACTTCGCCGGTGCTCACGCAGAAGCACGTGGTGATGGCGCTGATGCGCGAGGGGAACTCGTGGCTGCTGGCATTTGACAAGCGCACGGGAGAGCTGGCGTGGAAGGCGGCGCGTAATTATAAGACGCCGCGTGAGGGCGACCACAGCTATGCCACGCCGTTGGTCACGAAGCAGGGCGGGCGCGAGGCGTTGCTGGTGTGGGGCGCGGAACGGCTCACGGCGCATGATGCTGCCAACGGGAAAATTCTCTGGAGTTGCGCGGGTTTTAATCCACAAAAGCGCGGCAACTGGGTGGTGGTGTCGTCGTTCGTGAAAGTTGGCGACACGGCGGTAGTGCCCTACGGGCGCGGCAGCAAGCTGGCGGGCATCAAACTCAACGGCAAGGGCGACGTGACGGCTTCGCATCGCGCGTGGGAGACGGGCGCGAGCAGTTTCGTGCCCACGCCCGCCGCGCATGACGGCCGCGTGTACACCGTGCGCGACCGCGGCGAGGTGCTGTGCACAAACCCGAAGACCGGCGAGACGATCTGGAAGGGTCAGTTTCCAAAAAACCGCGCGAGCTACTACTCCAGCCCGTCCATCGGCGACGGCAAAATTTATTCCGCGCGCGAGGACGGCACAGTGTTTGTTGCAGGAATTAAGGGCGGCTTCAAATTATTGTCGGAGAACAACATGGGCGAGCGCATCATCGCCTCCCCGGTGCCGGTGAACAGCAAGCTTTTGCTGCGCGGGGAAAAGCACCTCTTCTGCATCAATGGGAAATAGGGGGTTGTGCTGTTCGTTGCTAAGGCCAGTCTGGATCCGCTCAAATCTGCGCAGCTCCGGCACAGTGAACAGCGGGTGTTTTGCCAAGTCCTCAAGATAATTGTTTCAAGAGCGGCGTGAGATGATGAACACGTCATTTTAACAAAATGGTGGCGAAGTGGTCGGAGAGGCGTTCGGGGAGGACTTCGTATTGGGTGAAGCGCAGCTCGCGGGAGATGAGGATCCAGTCGAGGCGGGTTTTGAACACGGGATAGGTTTTTAGTTTTTTGGATTCGGGGCGATAGGCGTGGAGGTTGAGTTCGTGGGCGAGGATTTTGAGGGGGCCATCGTGTTTGGGCCATTGGCAGTTGAAATCGCCCATGATGATGAGGGGGCCTTTCACGTTTTTCAGGTGCTGCACGAGGTGGCGGATTTATTTTTCGCGCACTGAGTTGCGGGAAAAGTCCAGATGCAGTGATACGACAGTAATGACTGCGTCGGCTGCGGGAGGACCGCCGGTTTTGGCGGGGGGCAGGGTGAGTTCGGCGGTCACGAAGCCTTTGTTGAAGGTGGGTGGCGAGGGCGGAAATTTTACGGATTGGGTTTTGGAAAGGGGATGTTTGGAGAGCAGCGCGGTGCCGTAATCGATGCGGCCATTGTTGACGTGGCTGCCCCGAGTGTGGTGGGAAAAATGGGCTTGTTGGGCGAGGTATTGGACGTGGTCGAATTTGCCGCTCCAAAAAGAGGGGCCATCGGCTTCTTGGAGGGCAACGAGGTCGGGCGCGGTTTGGGTGAGCAAGCGGGCGATGTCGTCGAGATTGCGGCGGATGGTGGCAGTGCGTTGGAGCATTTGGTTGCGGCCATCCTTGCGCCCGTGGGCGATGTTGAGGGTGATGATGGAAAATTCCTGTGCCGGCCGCGTCATCGAAACGATGGGCGCGGAGGCGCTGGGCGAACGGCAACCCACCTCCAGCAGGAGGGCCAACATAATAATTCCGAATTGGCGAGTCACCCGTTGCATTGCTTCCTTTAACCGTAGCGACCTTCCGGGGCATTGGAAGGGTAAATCATTTCTTTGTTATTAATGGATCAATTTGACTATTGTGAGTTCCAGAGGTGAATGGTAGGTTGAGGCAGACCACGCGGCGCACGACTATGAATATTTTTGGATTCAAGCGAACGAATCGAGTGTGCCTTTCCAGAGATTTTTTTGCGTTCGCTCTTTTGGCTTTCCTGTTGCTGGCGGGCCCGGCCATCGGCCAACAGGGCTACCAACGTTATGGCCGTGTGTACATCAATACGCACGGTTCCGCCGTTCCGGCTTCGTTGGTGCAATACATTGCGCGGGAAGGGGAATTGTTAATTACCAAGTACCGTGCCATTGGCATCACGGTGCCCAAGGGGTTTCATTACAAAATTGATTTCCTGCCCAACTTTGAGGCGTACCGGAAGTACTCGGTAGCCAATGGCAGCACCGTGGGCCCGGGCACACTGGGCTATACGCGCATCCGCGTGCGGGTCAACCAACAGGATGACCGGAGGATGGAGCCGCAAGTGCCAACGCCCATTGTCTGTTACTGGAACCACGAGTTGCCGTGGGAAATCGTACCGACGCTATTGCACGAGATGTGCCACGCAGTGCATGCGGCGAATTACGGGGTGATGCCGCTGTGGCTTTCGGAGGGTTTGCCGGAGTGGTACTCCAACCGCAAACAACATTTGGGAGTGCAAAAGAAAATTGCCACCATGCGCGATTACCAGCGGTACATGGATTTGGTGCAAAAGATGAGCGCGGAGCAGTTTGTGGATTTCATCGCGTCCACAAAATATGATGACTGGGAAAAGGTCATCGGCGATGTAGGCGTAGGTTATTTTCTGGCGCAAACATTGGTCGACTTTTTTTTGGGAAATCCCTCCGCGCAACCATATTTCCGCGGAGCACTGTTGCAGGCAAAAGCAGACAGCGAGTGGCAATTTGAGCGCAGTATTAATTGGGCGAAAAATGTTCAAACCAACTGGCCACAGGGCATTCCCATGCTGCTCAAGGGCTGGAAGAGTTGGTACAAAATTCAGGCTCAACCCAAGAAGACTAATGGCTTGGATCCGTTTGTGGATGCCAACCGCGAGCAATTCCATCGGCTGTTGATGGCGATGCGGAGCAAACAAGCGGTAACGGATGCAGATCGATACGCGCTGGTGAGCCAGTGGCTGGCGTTCACGCGATTGGAGATGGATGACCTCGCCAAGAAGCGCGCGGAATCGTATCACACCGGCGAAACCGCATTGCTACGCGCGCGCCTGTTGCAGGTGCAACAGTTCGCCGCCAAAGATCACACCGCGCGGGAGGGGATCACGCAAGCCCACCGCGCCGGTCTTATCCGTGCCCGACCCAATGGCGCGGATCCGTTGTATCGCAAAACTGTCCCTTACCAACCGATGTCGTGGTACTTGGGGATTAATCCCACACTCGGCGCGCATGCCCGCCCACCCTACCTGAGCAGTACGCGTTTGGCGCCGGCAAATTTCCAGTGGCAAGGCCTCGATGCGTGGCAGGCGAATATGATTTTCACAAACCTATTTACCTCATTTATCGACCAGCCTCTGCCATGGCCCAAACCTCAACTGAAGGCAGCAGCGCAGGGCCCATTCACAGTGGCTTTGCGCACTAACGGTATGGATGCCGAAGCCGCTCTGAATTCCGCGGGCGGAAAACTGGAACGCCATCCCCTTACCGGTGAAGTGATTACGGTAAACCTCTCGCACGCACGCATTACGAATGCGGATCTCGAGCACATGGCGGTGCTCTTCCAGCCGCACGTACTGAATCTCTCGGACACGGAGATCACGGATTCCGCCGCGCGGCACTTGGCCGGCTGGGCCAGCCTACGCGTTCTCAAGATCGGCCGCACGCGCTTATCCAGGAAAGCCGTCGAGCAACTGAAATATTATTCACCGGGATTGGTCATACAATGAAGCTCTTCATTCACATGCTGATTTGGGCCATGCCGACGGTGCTCCTCGTGGGAGGATGCTCCAAAAAAAAAGCCCCGGAAGAAATCTCTGACGGGCCGGACGAGATCGGCGAAGAAACGGTGGCGCTCCCAAAGCAAACCAAGCCCAAATCCATCGCCCGGTTGGATGACGGGTTGTGGCATGAAAACGCCGATGGGAAAATTTTTACCGGCACCATCGTACACGAGGAGGACTCCTTGCGATGGGAGGAAAAATACGACAAAGGCGTGCGCGTTTTTGTGCGCGCCTGGGATGAGGATGGCAGCCCCGTGCCGCTCCATTCCTGGAACGCCGACGGATCACCGGCAAACTAATCCGCCGTTCCCTCGTCCGTTCCGCTCATCCTGCCCGTACTTTCGGCTCGCTTAAAAAACAGCCGGTACATTCGGTAATCGGTTTGTCGACTGGGATCAACGGTCTCGTCAATCATGCTCACCAACTCCCACCCGTTTTGTCCGAAACTCTGAAGCACCTTTTCCATCTCATTTTCCGGTACATCCAATTGTCGGTGTTCCCAAATTTGCATGCGGAAAGTGTTTCGCGCACGACAACTCGAATCGCCCGCGTTTCATTTATATAAATCGGGCGATGGTGTAGGCACCGGTTTATTCGCTTCCTGAATGATCCGCAACCGAGCCTTCTCGCCCTCCAACCACGACTGCACCTTTTCAAGTTTCAGCGCCTCGTCCGTCTTGGGAAACTCTTCGATGAATGCCTGAATTTCCGTGGCTGCGGTCTCGTATTTTTTCAAGGCTTCCGTCACATCCGCAGTCGACTGGATGCCTTGATCCACCGCTTTGAGCCTGGCTATAATAGCGGCGTGTTGGCGGCCAGCCTCGGTGTCCGGCCCGGCATCACCGCACCCGACCACACAAATCGCCGCCAAGGCGACCGCTCCCATTTTCACAAACCTACCTATCACGCCGATTAGTTTATCGCCACGCCGCGCGGGGGCAACCGCAAGTTGGTCACAAATTGTCATCATCGACTGAATCGATGCCGGCATGCGTCGTTTCAATTAACCCTTCCACACAAATTTGAATTAGCATGCCTGCGTTCGGCCGGGATGGTCAGCGTTGGGTCGATTCCGGGCTGGACGCCAGACACAGCGTAATCTCCGTGCCGCGACCCTCCTTTGATTCTAATTCCACCCGGCCGCCGTGGGCTTCGGCCACTTTGGCGACGATCGCCAAGCCAAGACCGCCACCTTTTTCCTTAGTCGTGCTGAGCATTCCGGTGAAGGCGCGTTCACGCTGGGCATCGGTCATCCCCGGGCCGGTGTCGGCAAAGGACACGCGCAGTTCATTGCCCTCGCGCGCGGTGGCAATGCGCAACGTGCCGCCCTCGGGCATCGCCTCGGTGGCGTTGAGGATCACGTTGAGGAATGCCTGCGAAAGTTGGGTGGCATCCGCTTTCACCGGCGGCAACTCCGGCGCGTCATCGCGTTCCAAATGGATGGAATGATGCTGAAGTTTGTGGCGCGTGAGTAACGCAAGATCGTCGAGTAATGTCGGCACATGCACCGGCGCCATGCGCGGCTCGGCGTTGCGGGCGAAGTTCACGATGTTGTCCACGATGCGATCGAGATGAATCATCTTCTCGGCCAGTACCCGTGCATCCTCGCGGCGCGGGTCGTCATCAGGGAATTTTAAATCCAGTGAGTGGTACAGCATCTTCATCACTGTAAGCGGATTGCGGATTTCATGCGCCACCTCCGCCGCCAATAATCCCAATGCGCTGAGCTGTTCGTTGCGGCGCAGTTGTTCCTCCACGTCCACCGTACGCTCGTACAGCCGCGCCTTTTCGATCGCCACCGCCGAGAGTTCCGCCAGTGCCGCCAACGTGTTCATTTCTTCATTCGAAAAAACATGCGGCGCGTCCGTATAAATATTGAGCGTGCCCAGGCAATCCTCCGAATATACCAACGGCACACTGAGCAGTGAAATAAATCCTTCGCGCCGCGCAATCTCTGCGTGCTGATATTGCGCGGACGTTAGAAGATCCCCCACCTGCACCGGCTTGCGGCGGCGCACTACCGCGCCCATCAAACTTTCCGCCACGCTCAGCGCTGGGCGTTGCTGGTAATCGCTGCCCGCGCCGTATTGCGCGCGCACCTCCAGCCATTCGCCGCTGGCATCGAGCAACTGCAACGAGCACGCACGCGCGCGGCCCAGTCCCGCCGCCTCGCGCGTGATTGCCTCCAGCACGTCATCGAGATTTAGCGTGCGGTTGATCGTCTGCCCCACGCTCACCAGTGATTCCAACAGCTCCGTCCGTTGGCGCAGCTGTTCGTAAAGCCATGTGTTATGAATCACCTGCGTGGCGTGCACCGCAAGTTCCTCCAGCAGCGCCTGATCCGTTTCGGAAAACGCATCCGCCTCCGTGGCGTCTACCCGTAGCACGGATCGCACCGAGCCTTCCATCCGCAACGGAACCGCCAACTCGCTGTGCACGCCCGGCCGCGCGCCGGCACAGCGCTCATCGCCCGCAGCATCACCCACGCGCAACGATTCGCCGTGACGCACCACCCAACCGGCGACGCCTGCCTCCAGGCGCAAAGCGGGATCCGCCTCCGGCAAGCCCTCGGCGACCTCGGTTTCCAGCAATCCCGTATTTGGATTTAACAGCACCAACGAACCGCTCGACGCCCCCACCAAACTCACCGCCTCCCGCACCACCAAACGCAGCGCCGCCTCCGGCTCCAGCGTGGAATGAATCGCCCGCACGCTGTCATACAGCCGCGTCATGTGTTCCGGCGGAAAATTCATGGCACCTTCCGTAGCATCGTTATTCCGACGCCCGCAAAAATCAAATTCGGCAGCCATGCCGCCAGCAGCGCCGGGATGTGGCCAGCCGTGCCCAGCGCCAATCCCCAGCGCAACAGCACGAAGTAAAAAAAACAAATCCCCACACTTCCCGCCACACCCGCGTACACATTGCGTCGGCCGCCCGCCGCGCCAAAAGGCAGCGCCACGAGCACCACCACCAGACAGGTGAACGGCTGCGCCAATCGCCCGTGAAATTGCGTCATCAACAACGCCGCGCGATCGGT
>CAUZWB010000036.1:0-11078 GCA_963583525.1 Verrucomicrobiia bacterium
GTTGCTCCGAAGAAAAAATAGCGGCCGAGTTGCCGTGGGCCGAGTTGCCGTGGGTTAAGGCGGGTTAGGGCAGGATTTCAACTGCCGCCACACTTCCATTTTTCACCGTGAACCGTGCGGTACGATTTGTCTGGCCGGATTTCATGTCGCGAATGGTCAGGCCCGAAAACATCCATATCTCTCCGCGTCGTTGGTTCGGATTACCAAAGGCAGTCGTCAGAATACTGGAGGGTTTACCGATATAATAAGCGAGTTCCTTCGATGCATCTGTTCCATTGACTTGCCAGGGATGCTTACGGCCGGCCGGTGTTTTTCCGGTCAACGGACGGCCATTTAAATCAAACGCCGCCCGGCGCAGAACCTTGCCCCAGATTTTTGTTGAAAGCACCATCACTTTGTTGGTCTTGCCATTGGAGTGAAACGTAATCCACGGCCCCACACGGAAATTATTCGTATAGTTTGATTTACTGCGCGGTTTGCCATTGGCATACCACCCGTACGCTTGGCCGTTCTTGAGGCCTTGAATGTAGTTTACACGGAACTTTGTTTGTTTGGCACCGGGATAGGTAATCCGAAACATTCCGTGCCACAACCCATCCTTCATTGGGATTAAGGCTTTGGTTCCGTCCTTGTCACTTCTGAACGCATTGCCGGTGAAGCGTTTTTTGCCTTTATAATACACGCGCACAACGTTGGTGACCACGGCGGTTGCATTGGTTCGCCGGATATATTTCATGGTGGTGATATCCACCGAAGGCACCGTATTGCCCGCCCCTTTCGTTGTGTTGGTAGGAGCGGTGCCTTGATTAATGATGGTGGTGCTGATGTCCGAATCACCTTCGCCATCATCGCCGCAACCGATCAGTAAAAACGCAAACGCACAAAGTACAACTCCAGCAATTTTCATAGCACCAAATCTACTCGAACCCTCGCTAAACTCAACCATTTTCAACATTTATATGGGTAGTTTATTCTGACGCACTCTGTCGTTTCTGTTCGGTATCCAATAGTAATGTGTGAGTTTCGGCCAGTATTTCAGGGATGCGCTCGGCAAACGGGCTGTTCCGTAGGGTTTCTGGCAGCCCACGATTATCTAGTTTTCCAACGTGTTCGCCTGGAAACCAATGATCGCCCTGGCCCAGTAGATTGTAGCGCATCTTGCCCCAGTCCACCAAATCCAGCCCTTTGGCGTACGTCCACAGGCGAAGAATTTCCATGAGGTTTACCTCGCCCGGCACCTCCACATAATGCGGCAAGCCCTCGGGCCAACGGGCGCACCAATCCGCGCCGTGGGTTTCGGTGAGGGCTTCACGCAGGCGTTGTTCGATTGCGTCGATGGTGGCGGAAATCGTGTCATCGTGTTCGAGTGCTTCGAGATGGCAGTCAAAATCCGAAGGCTTGGCCGCGCCGCAGCTCAAAGTGTGCACTTCGGGTCGATTCAAACAATAGAGATCATTAAACTGCATCGGGTGCAGCGGCGCGCACAGTTGGGTGAGCTTGGGCGGCGGCGCGTACAGTTTGCCGCCTTTGTCGTTAGGGCTGATGATGAAGACGCCCATGTCGCTCGCGGCGGCGGCTTCTACGGCTGGCCAGTTGAGGTCGTTCACGAAATACCAGTGAAGGTTCACGTAATCAAACGCATCGCTCTCGATGGTTTTAATAATGATGTCGGTGGTGGCGTGCGTGGAAAAACCGACGTGCCGTACGCGACCTTCTTTTTGCAGCCAACGCGCTGCGGCCGCACAGCCGTCGGGGCCGAGGGACTGGTCGAGAATTTCCTGATTGTTGATGCCGTGCAGCGAAAGTAAATCCACGTAATCGAGTTGGAGGTAATCCATCGATTTTTGGAAGGTATCGAGAAACTCGCGTGGGTTGTCCGAGGGTGCGACTTTGGTTTGGACGATGATTTTTTCGCGTGGCAGTTTTTTAAGCACCGGCCCCAATTGCATTTCGCTGGAGCCATACCCGCGCGCGGTTTCAATATGGTTGATGCCGACCTCGATGGCGCGCTGGATGGTGGCTTCAAGATTTTTCTGGCCGTCGTCCGGCACCTCGCTCCACTCGATGTCGCTCCACTTGTGCTGATACCGCATGCCTCCGCAGGAGAACACCGGCATCTGCAAATCGGTTTTTCCGAATCTCCGATATTTCATCATTCCACAAATTCCAGTTCCTGGCGGTGATCAATCAACCCCGCTTCGTGCGCTTGGCCGAGGAAGCGCCGGATGGTCTCGCGGCCTTTGTCACCGTAGTCCAGCGTCCAGTGGTTGACGTACATCCCCACGAATTGATCGGCCAATTCCATGCCCATGTCGCGGGCGTATTGCAGTGCGTGCGCCACCGCCTCGGTTCGATGGTCGAGGCTGTATTGGATGCTTTCAGTGAGCAGATCGCTGATGACTTTGCGTTCGTCGACGGGAATGCGTTTGTGGATGACATTGCCGCCGAGCGGCATTGGCAAGCCATCGTTTTCCTCGCCCCACCACACGCCAAAATCCTGGCAGCAGACGAGCCCTTCGTTTTCGTAAGTGAGCTGGCCCTCGTGAATGATGAGGCCAACGTCGGCGGTGCCGGTCTTGACGGTTTGGAAAATTTCATCGAAGGGAACCACAAGGTAATCAATCTCGGCCTTTGGTTTCCCCAGCCACAATTGCAGCGCGAGGAAGGCGCTGGTCATTTCGCCGGGGATGGCGATTTTTTTGCCGGCCATCTCTGCGCGTGAAATTTTTTCGGGTGCCACGAGCATCGGCCCGTAGCCATCACCCATGCTCGCGCCGCTGGGGAGTAGGGCGTAATCGACGCTCACGGAGGGATAGGCGTGGATGCTGATGGCGGTGATATCCAGCTCGCCGCGAGTGGCGCGTTCGTTGAGGGTTTGGATATCCTGCAGGATATGCTCAAACGCGTAGCCGCGCGGATCGATGAGCCCCTTGGCGAGGGCATAAAACATAAAGGCATCGTCCGGGTCGGGCGAATGGCCGAGCGTCAACTTCGTCATCGCCGCGAATGTGGCCGAATGCCTGCGCTCTGTCCATCCATTGCTTAAATTTGGCTGGCAATCCAGCGCGGCTCTGGCAGTCTCGCCCTCCGCTTTATCTGGCCATGCGCGAGTATTTCCTTAGACGACTGCTGTTGCTTTTTCCCACGCTGTTGGTGATTACGGTGATTGTTTTTTGCATCACCCGCATCGCCCCCGGCGGGCCGTTGGAACAGGCGATGATGGAGATGCAGCAGGTTTCGCTGGAGGGCGGCGGCGGCTCCACCGAGGGCGGACTGGCGATGAGCGAGGAGCAGCTTCAGCAAATGAAGGAGTTGTACGGCTACGACAAACCCATTCTTGAGGCTTATGTTATTTGGCTGGGGCTGAAGCCGCGTGAGTTGAACCGTCGCAACGTGGAGTTTAAGGACGGGGAAACGGATGCGAACGCCCGAATGCGAATCCCGCCCTTTCACGTGGCGGAACTGGATTGGGATGGCGACGGCTACGTGCGGCGTGCGGAGGTGCCCGCGGGGCTGGACCAGTATGTGAAGTTTGACCGGCTGGACACCAATCGCGATGGGCGGATTGACGGGCTGGAGGCGGACGTGCCCGAGGCACAAATCGAACGCGCCCGCGAGCGGGTGCATCTCAAGCGCGATGATGCGGGTGGCGTGCGCATCACCAATCCCGATGCGCTGATGGTGAACTGGAAAGTGCGCATGCGCGAGCCGCCCTCGGACGACCCGGATGCCAAGCCCAAGGCGGAACTTTACCGGACGCGCTACGCGGGCGTATTGCAGGGCGACCTCGGCAAATCCTTTCGCCACGGCGAGGCGGTGTCCACCGTGATGCTCGAGCGTTTGCCGGTTTCCACTTTTTATGGATTGTTGACTTTCTTGGTTACCTTTCTCGTGTGCGTGCCGCTCGGCATCGCCAAGGCGATGCGGCATAATACTTGGTTTGATAATGGCACGTCGGTTTTCATTTTTATGGGCTACGCTATTCCCGGCTACGTGCTGGGGGCGTTGATGATGGTGTTTCTCGCAGCGCGCTGGGAGGTGTTTCCCACGAGTGGATTTGTCGGGGATAATTTTCACGACACGCCGGTGGAACAACTCAACGTGTCGGCCGGCTCCACCGAATGGCACGCGCCCAATCACGGGCTGAGCAATGGCGAGGAGGTGTGGCTGGAAGGTCAGCTGCCCAAAGCTACGCCGGTGTTGGCTGCGGATACGGCTTATTACGTAGAGGTGATGAATGAAAATTCATTTCGGTTGTTGCCCGATTGGAGCGAAGGCGCGGTGCCTTTCCGGGCGGCGGCTGCGGCTACGGAAATTCGGTTGAAACGTCACACGCCGCGTTGGACGCAAGTGAAGGATCTCGCGTGGCATGCGGTGTTGCCGTTGTGTTGTTATTTGGTGGGCAGCTTTGCGTTTGTGACGATGCTGATGAAAAATCATTTGATGGATAATCTTTCCGCCGATTATATGCGCACAGCGATTGCCAAGGGGGTTCCGTTTAGTCAGGCAGTGCGGCGGCACGCATTGCGTAATTCGCTGATTCCGTTGGCCACCAATCTCGGCCATCAAATTACCATCTTCGTGGCGGGCAGTTTTTTGATCGAAACAATTTTCGACATCGACGGGTTTGGGCTGCTCGGTTTCAAGTCGGTGCTGGATCGCGACATCCCGGTGGTGATGGGCATCTTTTTGCTTTCGGCTACGTTGATGCTCATCGGCAATATTATTTCGGATATCCTCGTGGCGTTGGTGGATCCGCGCGTGCGGTTTAATTGATGATGCAACCGGCGACCGACCAACCTAAACCAGAGCAAGCTCGGCGCGCGCGGTGGGAAATTGCCGTGCTATTGTTGGTGGGGCTGGCCTCGGGTTTTGCCGTGGGCGGATTTCTCGGTGGCGTGTTGGGTGCGCCGTTGGGCGGATGGTTGCTGAACTCCGCCGAGCCGGGCGCGGGCGTGATTGCCGGCGTCAAAAGGGGCTTCATTATTTTGGGCGCCCTCGGTGCGGTGGCGGGGCTGATTTGGGGCGCTCGGTCGCGGTTCAATCCGCAGACTCGCCGTAAGCTCAAGCGGTTTTATTCCATCAAGCGCGGGTACATTTCATTTCTGCTGTTGCTTGGGGCGCTTGGCTGTTCGTTGCTCGGCGAGTTGCTGGTGAACAATCGCGCTTTGTTGGTGAGCTATGAGGGGGAACTGTATTGCCCCGTCTCGCCTTTTGCGCGAACGCACACGGGCAAGGAATTTGGTTTTCAAAAAGACCGCTCGGGGCAGGATTACACGTTCGAGGTGAACTACCGCGAATTGAAGGAGGACTTTGCCAAACAAAAATCGGGCAACTGGGTGCTGATGCCGCTGGTACCTTTCAATGAATATGAAAATGATTTTAGCGAGGGCTTGGTGCATCCGGCGGCGCCCGATGCGGGAATGCAACATTACCTCGGCACCGATCGCACCGGGCGCGATGTGTTGGCGCGGCTATTTTATGGCTTTCGCATTACGATGATTTTCGCGTTGGTGTTTATGTTGATGGTGTATTTGATCGGCGTGGTGGTCGGGTGTCTGATGGGTTACTTCGGTGGCTGGGTGGATCTTGCGGGGCAGCGCGCGGTGGAGGTGTGGCAGAACATTCCGTTTTTGTACATGGTCATCATCGTGGTGGCGGCGGTGAGCGACTTGCCTTTTACGTTGCCGGCGTGGTTCAAAATTCTCGTGCTATTGGCCATCATGGTGGTGTTTAGCTGGACGAGCATGACCTATTATATGCGCACGGCGGTGTATCGCGAAAAGGCGCGCGATTACGTGGCGGCCGCGCAGTTGTTGGGTGCGAGCACGCCGCGCATTTTGTTTAATCACTTGCTGCCCAACACCATTTCCACGATGGTCACCTTCATGCCTTTCACCGTAGCCACGGCGATTATATCGATCACGGCGCTGGATTATTTGAACTTCGGTTTGCCCAAGCCCACGCCGAGTTGGGGCGAGCTGCTGCAGCAGGGCGTGGCCAATCTGCACGCGCCGTGGATCGTGCTCTCGGCTTTTGCGGCGATGGTGCTGGTGCTCACATTGGTCACCTTCATCGGCGAAGGCGTGCGCGAGGCGTTTGATCCCAAGAAATTTACAACCTACGAATAATTATGAAAACACTATCCAAAATACTATTCAAAACAGTATTCAAAAGGACCGGCCTCTTTTTGGCCGTCGCGCTGCTTGCCCTCACCGGTTGCAATGAGAAAAAACTCAAGCGCCCCGCCGATTCCGGCACCGGCACGCAACCCGCCGCACCCGCCGGCGGGGTGGACAAAGCATTCGCCCGCGAATTGGCCCGGGAGTTTGCCCGCGAATTCGCCCGCGAACTGGCTAAGCAAAACATCACCCTGCCCGCAGGCGGGGAAGGAACTACTCCCGTCAATCCCGCCCCGACAACCAGCGCGGCAGTGGAGCTGGATAGCGCAGAGGAAGTGCAGGATTTTTACGACGCGAATCCGAAGGCGTTTGTAGTGGCGACGCCGGCGGATTTGCCCACAAATTTGCAGTGGGAAAACGGTAGTGAACTGAAAGAATTCGGTAGCCCCAAGGCCAAGCGCGGTGGCACCTTTCATGAATACATGGCCGATTTTCCGCGCACGATGCGGTTGGTGGGGCCGGACGCCAGCGGCTCGTTTCGCAGTCGTATGCTCGATTACAATTCGGTGTATTTGGTGATGGCCCATCCCAATGGCGATGGTTACTTCCCTGGTTTGGCCAAACAATGGGCGTACAGCGCAGATCGCAAGACGGTGTATTTTCGGCTGGATCCGGACGCGCGTTATTCGGATGGCGAGCGGGTACGGGCCACGGATTATTTTTTCTCGCTGTATTTCTTCCGCAGCGAGCACATCAAAGGGCCGTGGTACAACGACTTTTTCAGTGAGGAGAAATTTCCGAATATCACCCTTTACGATGAGCACACGCTTTCGATTACTTATTACAAAGCCAAACCCGATGTGATCGAACGCATCGCCGGAGTGCGGCCCATCCCGGAACATTTTTACAGCGAATTGGACGAGCAGTTTGTGGAGGATTTCCAATTCAAGTTTGAGCCCAACACCGGCCCCTACGAAGTGCGCACGGAGAACATTGAGAAAGGCAAGTCCATCACTCTCACCCGCGTGCCAAACTGGTGGGCGGATAAAAAGAAGTTCTATCGAAACCGCTTTAATCCGGAAGCGGTAAAGGTGAGTGTGGTGCGTGATCCGGCGAAGGCGTTTGAGCTATTCTTGAAAGGCGATCTGGACTGGCACGGGCTGGGGTTGCCGGAGTTTTGGTACGAAAAGCTGCCCGACAACCACAAGCTGGTAGCCAATGGCTACGTGCACAAGGTGCAGTTTTACAATGACGTACCTCGGCCCACGTGGGCGTTGCGGGTTAATTCAAGTCACTCCGTGCTGCGCAATCGTGATGTGCGCGTGGGCCTCAACTACGCGATGAATTTTGACGTGGTGATTGCCAAAGTTTTTCGTGGCGACTATGTGCGAATGAATACCGTGGCCGATGGCTACGGCCCGCGCAGTCACCCGACCTTAAAGGCGCGGCCGTTCTCGGTGGAAAAAGCCAAGGAACATTTTGCCAAGGCCGGCTACACCCGCACCAGCGCGGATGGCATTCTGATGAACGCCGGTGGCAAGCGGTTGTCCTTCACTTTCACCACCCCGTACAAGCGGCTGGAGGACGTGATGACGGTGCTCAAGGAGGAGGCCAAAAAAGCCGGTGTGGAGTTGGAGGTGGAAATTATGGAACGCACTGCCGCATGGAAAAAGATTAGCGAAAAAAATCACGAGATTATGCTCGGCGCGCTGAATGTTTCTGTGGAAATCGCCCCGCGCTTTTGGGAACCGTACCACTCGGACAACGCCTACGAGGAACCCAAGGAAAAACGCTACGACGCCCAAGGCCGCCTGCGCGAAGGCCTGAAGCCAAAGCCGGTGACCAATAACTTCTGCATGCTGGCCGATAAAGACATTGATAATCTCATCGAAAAATATCGCGTGAGCGAGGACTTGGATGAACTTACCGGACAAGCGAAGCGTTTGATGGAAATGATTCACGCCCACGGCAGCTTCATCCCCGGCTGGGTGCGGCCGTGGTATCGCGCCGGTCATTGGCGTTGGGTGCAGTGGCCCGAAGGTTACAACGTGAAGGAAAGCCGCGAGCCTTATGAGTTTCACGTGCACTGGATTGATTCAAATATCAAAGCCAAAACACTTCAAGATATGGCCGCCGGACGCAAATCCGGCGCGGCGACCATCCAAGTTTTCGATCAATACAAAACCGACTGACGTGGCCGAGCTTGATTCCGACATTCTCCTGCGGGTGAGTGATCTCACCACCGCGTTCGACACCGATGCCGGTCAGCTCACCGCCGTGGATGGCGTGAGCTTTGACGTACGGCGTGGGCGCACGTTGGGCATCGTGGGCGAAAGCGGCTGCGGCAAGAGCGTGACGGCGATGAGCATTATGCGGTTGCTGCCACAGCCGATGGGGAAAATTCTGAACGGCGAAGTGCTCTTTGATGGCCGAAATCTTGCCGCCGTGCCGGCAGAAGAGATGCGCGCTATTCGCGGTAATCGCATCAGTATGATTTTTCAGGAACCGATGACCGCGCTTAATCCGGTGCATCGCATTGGTAAACAAATCTGCGAAGTGCTCACGCAACACAATGAAATGTCGCCGGATGATGCGTGGCAAAAGGCGGTGGAGATGCTCGACAAAGTGGGCATCCCTTCACCGGAAATTCGTGCCACGGAATATCCGCACCAACTTTCTGGCGGAATGCGCCAGCGCGTGGTCATCGCCATCGCGCTCGCGTGCGGGCCGGAATTGGTTATTGCCGATGAGCCCACCACCGCGTTGGACGTCACCATTCAAGCGCAGATTTTGCAGCTCATCAATAACCTCCAGCGCGATCTCGGAATGTCCGTGATGCTCATCACGCATGACCTCGGCGTCATCGCCGAGACGTGCGACGAAGTGTGCGTGATGTACGCCGGGCGCGTGGTGGAGCGCGCGCCCGTGAGGGAGCTTTTCGCCAACCCGCGCCACGCGTACACACAGGGTTTGCTCAGCTCCATCCCGCGCCTCAACGGCACGCCCAAGAGCGAGCTGCAAACCATCGACGGAATGGTGCCCGCGTTGAGCGAATTGAAACCCGGCTGCCGCTTCGCCCCCCGCAGCGGCCGCGAGCACGCACCCGAGTTGCTTGTGGAACGTCAGTCATTGAAAGAAATCGCCCCGGAACATTGGGTGGAGGCGTGCCCGGTTTGTACACGAGGATGAAACAATTATTTCCAATTCACATTGGTAGGGACGCGCTGCGCGCATCCTTGGACACGCGGCAGCGTGTCCCTACCCGATTATGAACAACGGCACGCCCATTTTATCGACGGACGAATTGCGGATGCATTTTCCAGTAAAGGGCGGGGTATTCCAGCGCGCGGTCGCGGCGTGTAAGGCGGTGGACGGGGTGAGCCTCACCATTGAACCGGGCGAAACGCTGGGGCTCGTCGGCGAGAGTGGTTGCGGTAAAAGCACGCTGGGCAAAACGATTGCGCGTTTGTACGAGCCCACCAGCGGCGGCATTGCGTTTGAGGGCAACGAACTGGCCGGCCTTTCGCGCCGCCAACTGAAACCTTTCCGGCGCGAGATTCAGATGATTTTTCAGGATCCGTACGAGAGCCTCAACCCGCGGCACACGGTGGGGGCGATTGTGGAGGAGCCGTTTGTGATTCACAAGATGGGCACGCGCACGGAGCGGCGGCAATGGGTGGCGGATTTGCTGGAAAAAGTGGGGCTGCCCGAATCGGCGTTGGGGCGGTATCCGTTTGAATTTTCCGGTGGCCAACGGCAGCGCATCGGCATCGCGCGCGCAATTGCGCTGAAGCCGCGCCTGTTAATTTGCGATGAGCCGGTGAGCGCGCTGGATGTTTCTATCCAAAGTCAGGTGCTCAATTTGTTGATGGGGTTGCAGCGCGAAATGGGTCTGAGTTATTTATTTATTTCGCATGATCTCGCGGTGGTGAAGCACATCAGCGACCGCATCGCGGTGATGTATCTCGGCCGCATCGTGGAGCTGGCGCCGGCGGAGGAAATTTATAACAACCCCGTGCACGCCTACACCAAAGCGCTCATTTCCGCCATCCCCGTGCCGGATCCCACGCACGTGCCTGATCGCGTCATCCTTGAGGGCGACGTGCCTTCTCCGATTGATCCCCCCGACGGCTGCCGCTTCGCCCCCCGCAGCGGATTCACGCACGCGCCGGAATGGATTGAAACCCTGTCGCCCTTCGAAGAAGTTTCCCCCGGTCATTGGGTGGAGGCATGCCCGGCCTGTACGTCGCCACCTCGGTAACGTATTGCTACTCAATGGCGTCTATGGTACACACAAGCGCAGAGGGGTTGTGCAATTCATGAAAATTAAAAAATTAAGTTCACGCGGTTTTACTTTGGTGGAAATTATGATCGTGGTGGCAATCATCGGTTTATTGGCCGCGGTGGCTATTCCAAACCTGCTTCGGGCCAAAAAAGAGAGTCAAATTACCGGGTGCCGTCAAAATCTTGGAACGATTAAGGCAGCCATCATCCAGTATGGGTTTGATAAGAGTGATGATCACGAGGTGTCGATGGACGATATTGTGAAGTATATGAACCATCCGCCCAAATGCCCCTCAGGCGGTGAATATGAAGTGAGCACTGTGCGCGAAGATCCTACTTGCACCATCGAGGGCCACACGCTCCACAAAGAGGATACGGAAGAAGAGGAAGAGAGGGAACGTTGATCTGTGGCCGAGCCTGGTGATACGCGCGGGTTCGGTGTGGCGGATTGGCTGCTGGGGGTGGCGGTGCTGGGGCTGGCCTTGGCGGTGTTCTTCCCGTACACCGTGGGCGATAAACAGGATCGCAGCATTCTGATCTGCGTAAAAAATCTTCGTGAGCTCGACACGGCCATGCGCCTTTGGCAGCTCGATAATGGAAAGGATACCCTGTCCGCCGTCACGCTGGAGGAAATCATTCCGTATTTAAAAGACGGCAAAGCACTCGTGTGTC
>CAUZWB010000037.1:0-10677 GCA_963583525.1 Verrucomicrobiia bacterium
CAGGTGCGTTTTGAGAAATAGGTGGCCTTCAATGAAACCTCCGATGCCAAGAGGCACGATGGTGTATAGATTAGGTTTGAGTATTTGGGGAAACTCCCTAGAATCACTTCAAATAATTAGGGAATGGATGGTTATGGGTCTAGATAGGTTTAAACATCATGTATAAGACAACGATTCTTTTCGGAGTACTTTTGATCGCCACCGGCTTGGCTGGGTATTTTGGCACAGGAGCTGAGCAGAAAACCGCGTTGATTCCCTCTGGCTTTGGCGTTGTACTGTTAGTATGCGGCCTACTGGCATCCAACGAAAACAGGCGGATGTTGGCCATGCACATTGCTGTGCTGTTTGGTTTGCTTGGGGCAATTGGAGTCATCCCCACCTTGCTCAAGGAAGATCAACCTCCTGCAGCACTGGTCGCCAAAACCGTGACGCTCGTATTGTGCGTGGTTTTTGTTGGTCTTTGTGTCCGCTCATTTATTGCCGCCCGTAAGGCCCGCGAAGCGGCGGCTGCCGAAGTGATGGATGAGTCGACAGAAGATTCAGAAGACGAATAAAAGGCGCGCTGGTGGAGGCTTGATATCCGCCCTTGTACTGGATTCCGCAAGTCCTGCCTCTGGAGCCATTCGTTTGCCTGAAAACCGAATATGAATCTAATTAATCATATTCAGGAATTATTCCATAAAAGTGGCCATCTAGCCTATGGCGAGGGAGTCACGGAACTGCAGCACGCACTCCAGACCGCCCAGTTGGCTGAACAAGACGAGGCACCCGACACGCTGGTGGTGGTGGCGCTGCTGCACGACGTCGGCCATCTCCTGCATGGGCTGCCCGAGGATGTCGCCGAACAGGGCATCGACGGCCGCCACGAACGCATCGGCGAAAAATAGCTGGCCCGTCACTTCGGCCCCGAGGTGACCCAACCCGTCCGGCTGCACGTGGACGCCAAGCGCTACCGATGTACCATCCAACCCGAATACCTCGAGCAACTTTCGCCCGCCTCCAAAAAGAGCTTCGAGCTTCAGGGCGACAAAATGAGCCAAAACGAAATCACCGCCTTCGAGAAAAATCCCTTCTTCGAGCGCGCCTTGCAACTGCGTCGATGGGACGACCAAGCCAAAGATCCGGATTTGCAAACGCCCCCCTTGGAACACTTCATCCCAGCCATCGAAAACGCGCTTTCCTCCGCGCCGGCTTCCCACTTTTGACTTTTACCTTTTAACTTTTCCGGTGCCTGTCAGGATACTCCCATGAGTACCGCAGCAAAAATCATCCAGGAAGCCGAAGCTCTGCCCAAGGAACAACAGGCTAAAGTGGTGGATTGTCTTCTCCAAAACCTCCACGAGCCTGAACCCAGCCTCGATGCGAAATGGGCCGCCCGAGCCAAGCGCCGTCTGGCCGAGCTGCGCGACGGCACTGCCACCCCCGTCCCCGGCGAACAGGTCTTTGCCCGGATTCGCGAGCGGTATGAACAATGAATTTCACGTTTCATTCCGAAGCGGAAACCGAATTCAACCAAGCCATCGAGCATTACGAGCAATGTGAAAACGGGCTGGGGTATAATTTCGCCTTGGAAGTCTATTCAACCATCGAGCGCATTCTTGCCTATCCCAAAACTTGGCCAGTGTTGGAGGATGATGTGCGCCGCTGCCTGACTCATCGCTTTCCCTTCGGCGTTCTGTACTCCGTGGAACCGGAAGGGATTTTTATCCTGTCCGTCATGCACCTCCACCGCGATCCGGATTATTGGAAGGAAAGAAAATGATACAACTATTTCTCTCTCTCATACTGTTGGCCTCTTTGGCCCAAGCCGAAGTCCCGCCACCTCAACCCAACTTCATTCTCATCATGGCTGACAACTTGGGCTATGGGGACATCGGCCCTTTCGGCAGCAAACTCCACCGCACGCCGAACCTTGATCGCATGGCGGCGGAGGGGCGGCGGCTCACCAGTTTTTACAGCGCCAGCGGGGTGTGTACGCCGAGCCGGGCGGCGTTGATGACCGGCAGCTACCCGCGCCGTGTCGGGCTGGACTGGACGAAGGAAGACGGCCACGTGCTGCGGCCGGTGTCGCCGAATGGCTTGCACCCGAAGGAAATTACGATCGCCGAAGTTTTGAAAAAAGCAGGCTACGCCACCGCTTGCATTGGCAAATGGCATCTCGGTGACCAGCCGGAGTTTCTGCCTACGCGACAAGGGTTTGATTATTTTCTCGGTCTACCATACAGCGACGACATGACGCACGCCACCGGACAGCGCATTGGCGAACGCCTGCGCGGCAATCAATGGCCGCTGTTGCCGTGGATGGAAAATGAAAAAGTCATCGAGGCCCCGGCAGACCGAAATCAAATGACCCAACGCGAAACCGCCGCCGCGCTGAAATTCATCGCCGCAAACAAAGCGAAGCCGTTTTTTCTCTATCTCCCACACAATATGCCCGGCAGTTCGCGCCAGCCATTTTCCAGCAAACGATTTCGCGGCAAATCAAAAAACGGCGAGTGGGGCGATGCGGTTGAGGAACTCGACTGGGCGGCTGGCCAGATTTTTGCTGCATTGAAAAAACACAAAATCGACGAACGCACCATTGTCATTTGGACCAGCGACAACGGTGCCCCGCGCCGCAATCCGCCCCAAGGCAGCAACGGCCCGCTCGGCGGCTGGGGTTACACCACCGCCGAAGGCGGTATGCGCGTGCCGGCCATTGTGCGTTGTCCGGGATTTATTCCGGCGAACAGCGCCAGTGATGAGTTGGGTTCGCTGATGGATTTGCTGCCCACTTTCGCAAAACTCGCCGGTGCCAACCTGCCCAAACGCACGCTCGACGGCAAAAACATCTGGCCTGTGTGGAGCGCGGCCAACGGGAAATCGCCACACAAATATTTTTTCTATTACCAAACAGACCACCTCGAGGCCGTACGTGATACGCGCTGGAAAATAGTGCTGCCGCACGCACCGGACCGCACTTTGCGACGGGGAATCAAACGCCGGACTGAGCCAAAGTTATTCGACTTAAAAACCGATGCCGCTGAGAAAAATGATTTGGCGGCGGAAAACCCGTTGGTGGTCAAGCGCCTCCTCGCCGCCGCAGCAACCGCCCGCAACGACTTGGGCGACGGCCAAGCCAAAGGCGCCAACGTCCGCCCCGTGGGTCGAGCCAAGAAGCCTACGCCGCGCTTAAGGTAGGGCGTGCTCTCCAAGCTGCGCCCGACCGAATTTACTTCGCCTCCAGCCGGTAGACTTTTCCGCCCAAGCCGAGCAGATACTGCTCGCCGGCGTTGTCCTCGCCGAAGCTGGCGATGAGCCGCAGGGCGTTGGGTTTCACCACCTGCTTGTACTCGGTCACCTTGCCGCCGGTTTGCTTGAACGCCCAAACCGTGCCGGTGCGATAGTCGCCGTACACATAGGCGCCGCGCAGCGCGGGAATCTTTTTGCCGCGATACACATAGCCGCCGGTGATGCTGAGGCCGTGGCCGTGCTGGTCAAACTTCGATTTCTTCGCCAAGCCGGGCGTGTGCGGATATTCAATCACCGGGTCCAGCAACTTCTCGGGGTTCTTGTGCTTGGTGGTCAAGAGACCGCCTTTTTTGCTGGGGCTCTCGTGAAATCCCTCGCGCGTGCGCCAGCCGTAGTTGCCGCCTTTGACGATGAGGTTGACCTCTTCCCAATAATCCTGGCCGACATCCGCCGCCCACAGCTCGCCCGTCGCGCGGTCGAAACTCATTCGCCAAACATTGCGCAGGCCGTACGCCCAAATCTCGCCGCGCGCGCCCTTGCGATTCACGAATGGATTATCCTTCGGGATGCCGTAACGCCGCGCGGTGGTCGGCGCATCCACGTCAATGCGCAAGATGGTGCCGCGTAAGGTGGCGAGGTTTTGCGCGTTGTCGTTCGGATCCTCGCGACTGCCGCCGTCGCCGTGCGTGATGTACAGCTTGCCGTCCGGGCCGAAGAGGATGCAGCCGCCGTCGTGATTCCAAAACGGCCGCTGGATGGTCAGCAGCACGCGCTCGGTGGTGAGGTCAATCGTGCCGCCCTTGCCCACACGAAATTCACTCACTACGCTGCGCAGCGGTTTGTGCGCGGAATAGAAAACATAAAATTTTCCGTTCTTTGCAAACTGCGGATGGAACGCCATGCCGAGCAAGCCTTCCTCGTCCTTCACGTAGGGCTTGCGCGCCTCGATGTCAAAAAAGGTCTCTGTTTTTTTACCCTTGGCGTTCTTCGGTAAAATCAGAATCTTGCCGCGCTGTTCCAATAAAAAAGTGCGACCATCGGGCAACTGCTCCAGCCAAAGGGGGCGTTTAAAGTTCAGGTTCGGATAGGCGTTCACCAGCTTGAGCTCCGGAATCTCAGCGGCTACGTTGCAAACAACCGCCAGCGCAAACAGCGCCGACACCAATCGGGTAATGGAAACAAGGGATTTCATCGCCGCGATTCTGGCGGCTGTGGCGCGGTTGTCAATCCCACTTCACACTCCAAAGCGCCCCGATTAGTTCGCCCGTGCCCGCCACCAGCAACGGCAACCCCACCGGCCATGGCCCGGCCAACAACAACGCCCCGCCCACCAAAACCAACCCGGCGGGCACCAACGGAAACAACATCGCGTTCTTCATCATGCAAACAGGGTAATGGACAGGTGGGACAAATGAAGTCCTAAGGCTCAATTTTTTGATCTAATTTCAAATTGCCATTTTCCGTTTGCGTCCAGCCGTGCTTGTGGTTATTTTAATCGGAATGAAAACGCTCTCACTCCTGTTGATGACCGTGGCATTGCAAGCCGCCGAGCCACGATTTCAGTTTCGCAGTTTTATTCAACACGACGGCACGTTGATGAATGTGAAGCTCGACAGCACCACCGGCCAAACCTGGCGCCTCGAGCGCACCCTCACCAACCGCCGCGAAACCACCCTCGCCGGCAAGGCCACTGAGCGAAAACTCGATGAGGCGAATCACAAACGGATTGATAACCTCAGCAGTTTTACTGTTGCCGAAGTGATCCAAGTCATGAATGCATTGAACCTGAAACTCATGGGCGAGAATCTTGTGCCCATCGTGTTCCGCGATCCAGCGGCCAATTTGGCGGTCAATGCAAAGGAAGCCAGATTACAACTGGTGCCGCCCAGACAGGAATTTGGCGGGGAACCGGCGAACATCGATCCTAACACCGGACTTCCGTTGAGACCTGGCAGACCCCGCTTCCCAGTCGACCCCATCACGGGGCTCCCACTGGTGGATCCCGCCACCGGCTTCCCTCTTTTGATCGGCGACAATCCCAGGCCAAATCCAAATCCGAATTTTCCCAACGGTGGCATTCCGAAAATCAACCCGCGCCATGCCAATGCACGGCAGCCCGCACGATCGAGCCCGGACAATGTACGGATTCGTCACTGGGCCAAAGGTTTGAAAAATCAATCCTCCCTCGATGTGATCACCGAAGTACTCAACGCACTCGATTCTCCGCTGCGTTGTGTGATTGATGAGAACATTGTGTACCTCCTTCCCGAAAGTGCCACGCTCACCACGCGCGATGGCAAAACTAATAAGCCAAAGTACGAAGATCGCTGGGTGGAAATCAAAACGGCGAAGGAGAAATAATCGCGCGCGCCCTGTCGGAAGGGCGAAGCTCCTGCTGAGCTGAAGGCCGCCAGAGGTGGCCTTTCGTTTTTCCACCCGCCCGTTTTCATCCACCCCGACGCGCTGCGCGCGCCTCGGCTCGGCGGGAGCCTCGCCCTCCCGAGATTGCGTCGCACCTGCGAACAAGTCGGCGTTGCTTGCGTGTCTTCACAATGGTTCATTGGCCGCGCAGGGATTTATTTTGAGCGACTGGAATATTCAATCACGCGGGCATCAATGCCATTTGTGCGAACAGGCTTTTGAGGATGGGGCGGGCTATCACACGGTGTTGGCCCATGAGAATCACGAGTATCTTCGGCGCGATATTTGCCACGCGTGTTGGGAACAACAGGGCGAAGGCGCGGCGGAACGCAAGGGGTTTATCTCTCATTGGCAGGGCACGTACGAAGCGCCGCCGGAAGCCCCGCCCGACGCCATCCAAAAGGCCACTGCGGAAAGTTTGCTCCGCAAATTGCTGGAAACCGGCGACACGCGCTGGCGCGAGGCGAGCTACATTCTCGCAGTGATGCTCGAGCGCAAACGGATTCTTAAAGTGAAGGAACAACTGCGCGAAGAGGGCGGGCGTGTGTTTGTTTATGAGCAACCGAAATCCGGCGATCTGTTTACCATCCCCGATCCGGATTTGAAGATGGAGGAACTCGAGCAGGTGCAAATCGAAGTCGCCGCGCTGCTGGAGCACGGCTTGCCGGTGGACGGCAAGGAGTGGCCGCCCCTTCCAGCGGAACCCACAGAGCCCGAAGCTGAAACTTCCGAAACCACCGAGCCAGCTGAAACCGCCCCGTAACTTATGGCTGGCTGGGGTCCATTTCAAAAACGGTTGGGGTACACTTTCAAAGACCCCGTGTTGCTGGAGCTGGCGCTGACGCATCCTTCGGTGAGCCACGAAAAAAGTGAGTCGCTCCAAAATAATCAGCGGCTGGAATTTCTGGGCGATGCCGTGCTGCAACTGGTGATTAGCGCGGAGCTGTTCCGCCAATTTCCCACGCGCGACGAGGGCACGCTGTCCAAGGCACGCGCGCGATTGGTCAACAAAGAAGCGCTGGCCGAGCAGGCGATGGCGGTGGAGATTGGCCCCGAACTGGTGGTCAGCCGCGGCGAGGAAAAGAGTGGTGGCCGCGAGCGGCCCTCCGCGCTGGCCGATGCGTTTGAAGCAGTGGTGGGCGCGATTTATCTCGATGGCGGTTTCATCGGAGTAGAAAAATTCATCCGTGGACAGTTCGCCGAAGCGATCACGGACGCGGACGCCGGACGCCACGTGGGCAATCCGAAAGGTGAGTTGCAGGAAATTTTGCAGGGCAAAAACGCGGTCGCGCCTGAGTACCGTCTGCTCGATTCGCAAGGGCCGGACCACGACCGCTTCTTCGAATGCTCCGTACGCCATTGCGGGAATGAGCTGGCACGCGGCACCGGTAAAAGCAAAAAAGCCGCCGAAACCGACGCCGCCACCAACGCGATTGCTGCACTGCAAAAAACAAAACTATGAACCCTTTGAAATTGACCCGAGCCATTTGAAATTATAGGCTCCCGAAACTTTTTGGCATGACGAATGACACAATACAAAACAACTATTTGGTTCCCCACGTGGTGGAACAAACCAGCCGCGGCGAGCGTGGATACGACATTTACTCCCGCCTGCTGGTCGATCGAATCATCTTCCTGGGCACGGGCATTGATGACAACGTCTCCAACGTGGTCATCGCGCAGATGCTTTTTCTGCAAATGACCGACCCCAAGAAGGACATCCACGTGTACATCAACTCGCCCGGCGGCCACGTCACCGCCGGCCTCGCGATTTATGACACGATGCAGTTTCTCACTTGCGACGTGAACACCTACTGCATCGGCCAAGCCGCGAGCATGGGCGCCGTGCTCCTCGCCGGGGGCACCAAAGGCAAACGCTTCGCACTGCCCAACGCGAACATTATGATTCACCAAGTGCTCGGCGGCGCGCAGGGGCAAGCCACGGATATGGAAATTCAGGTCAAGCATATGCTTGTCCTCAAGAAAACCCTCACCAACATTCTCGCCAAACACACCGGCAAATCCTACGACGAAGTTTTCGAAGCCTGTGAGCGCGACAACTTTTTGAGCGCCGAGGAAGCTCAAGATTTCGGGCTCGTCGATGAAGTGGTCGCTTCCCGCAAGGACGTGCCCAACCTGCCGGACAAATCCTCCATGAACGATAAATAACCATGGCCCGACGCCAAATCACCCTCTGCAGTTTCTGTGGCAAAAGCCACGCGGAAGTCCGCAAACTGGTGTCCGGCCCCGGCGTGTACATCTGCGACAACTGCGTTGAGACCTTCAAAACCGTTCTCGACAAAGAGTTTGCCAACGACAAATCGCAACCCGCGCCCCAGCTCAACATCCTACAGCCCGCCGAAATCAAAGCTGAGCTGGATCTCCACTGCATCGGGCAGGATGAAGCCAAAAAAACCTTGGCCGTCGCGGTGCACAATCATTACAAGCGCATCATGCACGAAGCCGAGACGGCGAAGGACGATGATGGCCCGCACGCGGGGGTGGAGATTGAGAAGACCAACATCATGCTCATCGGCTCCACCGGCACGGGCAAGACGTTGCTCGCGCGCACGCTCGCGGGCATCCTCGATGTGCCCTTCGCCATCGCCGACGCCACCACCCTCACCGAAGCGGGCTACGTGGGCGAAGATGTAGAAAACATCATTCTCCGTTTGCTGCAAGCCGCCGACTTCGATGTGAAGCGCGCCGAGATGGGGATTATTTACATCGACGAGATTGATAAAATCACCCGCCGCACCGAGAACGTTTCCATCACCCGCGATGTCTCCGGCGAAGGCGTGCAACAGGCGCTACTGAAAATTCTTGAAGGCACCGTGTGCAGCGTGCCCCCGCAAGGCGGCCGCAAACATCCGCAGCAGGAATACATCCGTGTGGACACCCGCAACGTGCTCTTCCTATGCGGCGGCGCGTTTGTGGATCTCGACAAAGTCATCCAGCGCCGGCTCGGCAATCACGTGCTCGGCTTCGGCGCGATGGAAGAACAAGCCGAGGCCGTAGCCGATGGACGCGAGGCGGTGAAGCACGTGGAACCGGAAGATTTGTTGAAGTTCGGTTTCATCCCCGAGTTTATTGGCCGACTCCCGATGATTTCCGTGCTGGAAGAATTGACCGAGAACCAACTCGTAGAAATTCTGTCCGACACCAAAAGCGCGCTCATCAAGCAATACCAAAAACTGTTATGGCTCGAGGGCGTGGACTTAGATTTCACCCGTGATGCGCTGCACGAACTCGCCGCGCAAGCCATTAATAAAGGCACCGGCGCGCGTGCGCTGCGCGGATTGCTTGAGCGATTGATGCTCGATCTGATGTACGAAATTCCCGGCAGCAACGACATCGAGGGCATCAAAATCACCCGCGGCGCGGTGCAAGGCAAATCCAAGCCGATCATCCGCCGCAAACCCAAACAGGCCGCCGCCTAATTCTCCGCTGTTGCCGAGCGCGCAGGGGTTTTTTGCATGTCAAAATCCACGCCCATTGAAAATCAAGTTGCCGGCCACGTACGCGCGTTGCCGCCTTCGGGCATTCGTGAATTTTTCGAACTAGTGCAGGGACGACCGGAAGTCATTTCGCTGGGCGTGGGCGAACCGGATTTCACCACCCCGTGGCACATCCGTGAAGCCGCTATCTTCGCGCTCGAACGCGGCAAGACGAGCTACACCTCCAACCTCGGTTTGCTGAAATTGCGTGAAGCCATCAGCCGCTACGTGGCCCAGCACTTCGGCCCGACATATCATCCCGAGCGGGAAATCCTCGTCACCGTCGGCGTCAGCGAAGCGCTCGACCTCGCCCTGCGCGCGCTCATCAATCCCGGCGACGAGGTGATTTATCACGAGCCGTGTTACGTGAGCTATTCGCCGAGCATCGCGCTCACCCACGGCGTACCCGTGCCGGTCGCCTGCCGGGCCGAGGAAAAATTCAGCGTCACCGCCACCGCCATCGCCGCCGCCATCACGGAAAAGAGCCGAGTGTTAATGCTCAATTTTCCCACGAACCCAACCGGCGGCACCATGACGCGCGCCGAATTGCAGGCCATCGCCGACCTCGCCGTGAAGCACAACCTCATCGTGATCACCGATGAAATTTACGCCGAACTCACCTTCGAGGGCGAACACGCCACCATCGCCAACTTTCCCGGCTTGCGTGAACGTACGATTTTCTTGCACGGCTTCTCCAAGGCCTACGCGATGACGGGTTTCCGCATCGGCTACGCCTGCGGGCCCGCTGAATTGGTGGGCGCGATGACGCGCATTCATCAGTACTCGATGCTGTGCGCCAGCCTCCCCAGCCAGGAAGCCGCATTGGAGGCGCTGCGCAATGGCGACGCGCCGATGAGCGAAATGCGCGAAGCCTATCGCCAGCGCCGTAATGTGATGGTGAACGCGCTCAACACGATGGGGCTGGAATGCCATTTGCCGCGCGGCTCGTTTTACGCCTTCCCGAGTGTGCAATCCACGGGGTTGGATTCAAAAACTTTTGCTGCAAAATTACTGGAAGCCGAAAACGTGGCCGCCGTTCCAGGCAGCGCCTTTGGCGACAGCGGCGAGGGCTTTCTGCGCTGTTGCTTCGCCGCCGGTTTGGAACAAATCGAAACCGCGATGGAACGCATGGCGCGATTTACGACAAAAACGAAAAAGGGCTGAGTTGCCTCAGCCCTCCTTCTTTGATTTTATTAACTGCTATCGAAGCAGTTGCTTCTCCAAGTAGTGAACCGTCTGGCGCACGTTGGCGTCGATCTCCATTCGGTCTTTCACCAACCGGCACGCGTGCAACACGGTACCGTGGTCGCGCCCGCCAAAGGCTTCGCCGATGGCGCTGAGCGAGTGCTCGGTGAGCTGGCGCGAAAGGTACATCGCAATCTGGCGCGGGAACGCAATGTTCTCCGGCCGACGTTTGCTGGTCATGTCGGCCATGCGCAGGTCAAATTTCTCAACCACCTTTTTCTGGATGACTTCCATGGTGATAGTGTGTCGGCCTTCTTCCTGCAGAATTTCGCGTAGCAGATTT
>CAUZWB010000038.1:0-10640 GCA_963583525.1 Verrucomicrobiia bacterium
CCCGGGTCATTGATATTCAACTGCGCCAGCACTTGTGTGGAGATATCCAGTTCGGCTGAAGAGTATAGCAAGGCTTTGGAATCAACCACCACAGTGAAGCCGCTTTTTTTGGCTTGAGCAGAAATGACTGACTGAATTTCCTCGCGAATTTTTGAGTATGCCTTGCGACTTTTTTCCTGAAGATCTTTTTGCTGTGAAGCCTTCCAGTTATTTAAGGTTGTGCCACTTTGCTGATATGCCCGTTGTTCGACGTCGAATTGCTGTTTGTGGCGCGCGCGCGCTGCTTGGTTCAAGTTGGGGTTCTGCAATACTGTGTTCATGTTTTTCAGTTTGGCCAACCGTTCCGCCTGTTTTTTATCCTCGGTGGCAATGCGTTTCTCTACGTTTTCCACCTCTTTTTTCAGGCGTTTATCTTCGACATCCGTACGCCAATACCCTTTGAAAACTTTTTCCACATTGACGATGGCCATTTTTTGCTCCCCGGCAGCGGAGGCACTGATGGGAAGGAGGATTGCCGTGGCGAGTAAAAGTGCGGTGAGTGTGGTTTTCATGGTGTTCAGTTTGTTTAAATTAGAATCGTGTGGTGTAGCCAAAATTCACATTGATGTTACCGCCGCTGCTGTTGTAGCCGTCGTCGGTGATGGGGAAGGCGTAGTCGAGGCGCAGGGGGCCGAGAAACGGAATTTGCAGCCGGAGGCCAATGCCCCAGTCATCGTTGTAATTTCCAAAATCAAAATCAAAAGCTCCTTTGTTTACCGAACCGATGTCATAAAACGTAGCGAATCGGAGGATTTCCCAGGGAGTGGGAATGCTGTATTCGAGAGAAGCATGGGCCATACTTTCTCCACGGAGATAATCATTCTGGTCGCCGCGTGGGCCCACTTCGTTGAAGTCAAAGCCGCGCAGATTGCGTGAGCCGCCGAGGTGGTGGCGGTATAAGTAGGGTACGTTGTTGCCACTTTCAAAACTGTCCACCACTGCGTTTTGGGCGCGCAATTCCAGGACGTGCCCTTCGCGCAGGCCTTTGAAAAACCAAGTGCTTTTGAGGTGATAGCCGTAGAACGGCTTGTCGCTGCCGATGATGCTGGGGGAAACCATGAGGTCGAAGGAGGTGAGTTGGCCTTTGCTTGGGAGGTCGCCACCCCCACGGGTATCGTAGGCGAGGCGACCGCCCAACAATCCCACGAAGTCATGCCCGGCTTCGTTTTTCAACTCGGTGGAGGTGGTGGATTCCAAGTTGACAAGGCCGATTTCTTCCAGCGTGAAATAAATTTTGCCGCGCAAAAAGTCATTTCCCAACAGGGTTCGTTCCAGTCCCATGGTGAAGCCGGTTTGATCGACATCAAATTTGGAACTGTAATAAGACATCTCTTCAACATACAGCGCGGTCGTAAACTTGAGTTTCCGGTCAAGCAACCAGGGTTCCTCAAAGTCCAGTCGATAGCTTTTGTACTTGCCTCCAGCTACAGCTTTGAGGCGAATTTTTTGTCCGGCGCCTTGCAGCAGGTGAGGTCGGCGCCAGCGTTTGATGTCAAAATTTTCCTGCCCCGAGATGATGTTGGCGAATGCCCCGGAATCGGTGCTGAACCCGCCGCCGATCATGAAGGTGCCGGTATTCTTTTCGCGCACGGCCACTACAAGATCGTCGGTGAGCGTCTCGCCGGGATTAGCACCCTGCCGAGCATTAGGGCCGCGGCGGGGGAAGGTGCGCACGCTTTCAAAAATACGCATACCTTCGATGCGGCGGCGACTGCGATCCACCCGGCCCATGTCGAAGCGTTCGCCGGCGGAGACGGCAAGTTCGCGCCGGATGACGAAGTCTTTAGTTTTCTCGTTGCCTTCAATTTGCACGAGTTCGAGATTGAACGGGTTGCCTTCAAAGATTCTGAAGACGAGATTTATTTTGTCGGTGCCGGTCACCGGTTTCCGAACCACCCGCAGCACGCGGGCGTTAATGTGCGATTTACGCCCGTAATGGTTTTTGATGGATCGCGGGTCGGATTTTGGGCCGCTGCGAAGCAGGCTTTCGGGTGAATACACCTCGCCTTCGCGCATGCTAATGAGCGACATGAGTGTGAGCTTGGGGATCACCGGCTTGAAATCAGGTTTGGCGGCGCCGTCGGGCCCCGCATCCAGTCGCGTGGTTTCGCCATCACTCGCGTTTTGCCAGTAGTATTCGAAATCCACCGTGCCGACATGATAACGCCGACCTTCGGTAATTTTGAAAACGAGGTCGACGTATGAGGCGTCATCGAGAAAATCTTCCAGTTCATCTTCCGCGTCGTCCACCAAATCTTCCTGATCGTCCACTTTATCCTCCAGCAAATCCAAACGATCTTCATCGGCTGCGTCCCCTTTATTCTCCTCATCAGCCAAGCTCAGTTCCAATAATTCCAAATCCGCCCGCGCTTTATTTAGCGTATTGATGTGTTGTTGGTAGGTATCACCGGCAAGCACTTCATCGGCGGTGTGGGTCGCTTGAACTGTTGCATCCAAATAACCTCGATTGCGATAGTAGGTTTCCAGGCGCTCAATGTCCGCCTGTAATTCCAGCGGACGGATGCGGCCGTCGTTGGTGAACCAGCTGATGGGGTTGAACCAGCGCCGCCGTTCGCGGGCCTTCACAAAATCCATCAGGTCATCGGAATCAAAATTTTCATTACCTTCGAAGGTCATGTTTTCAATTTGGAATTGCTCGCCTTCGGTGATGTAATATTCCACGGCACCGGTTAACTTCCCGTCCTCCCTTCGTTTAGCTTCGCTGGTCACGCTTACCCGGTAGTAGCCTTTATCCTCGTAATGTTCTCGCAGGGCTTTGGCGTCCGCTTGTCGTTGGGCGTCGCTGTAACGGCTTCCTTTGCGCAGGGTGATTTTCTTCAGCAATTTTTTTTCTTCAATCTGTAACGACGCGGCGGTGAGCGTGGTGCCATCGGGCCGACGTAACAGTAAATCCACCGAGGTCACTTTGGGATAGGCCACGACAATAAAGGTCAGCGTGAGTTTTCCGTTTTCCTCTGAAGCGTCTACGCGTACGTTGTGGAATCGGCCGGTTTGCATCAGGGCATGCACGCCTGGATTGGTCATACCGGGGCGAAATTCATCACCGGGGCGAATTCGGATGTGATTGCGCACGTACGCTTCGGTGATATCAGGATCGCCGCTGCCGAAGCTTGTAAGCGTCACTTTGACTTCGCTTACCTTTGGAGGGCCGGCAGCCGACTGGGCGATGAGCAGGGGCGTGGCCAACAGCAGGGCCAGAACGGTTGTGTTCAAAATGTTAGTCTTCATGCGGCACATCGTTGTCACTAATTCCCGCGGCGGGCTCAAAGCGCGTATAGGGCTTGAGGAACGTGAAGGGCACGTCCCCGGTGGGCCCGTTACGTTGCTTGGCGATTAATAAGTTTACTGGCAAGCCTTCGCTTTCATCCGCGCCTTCGGCGTCCTCGTCCTGCGAAACTTTGTAAAGCAGTCCCACCAAGTCGGCGTCCTGCTCGATCGCACCGGATTCGCGGAGGTCCGACAAGCGCGGCTTGCGGTTTTTATCCCGCTCCATTTCACGGTTCAACTGGCAAAGCACAATCACCGGCACCTTTAATTCTTTGGCCAACGCCTTGATGCCGCTGGAGATTTCCGAAACTTCCTGCTGCCGATTGTCCATCGCCCGCCGCGAAGTAGAGTGAAGCAGCTGAAGATAGTCAATGACAATGAGTTTTATGCCATGCTGCGTGTGCATGCGGCGGGCCTTGGCACGCAGCTGCAAGATGGAGAGGCCGGGGGTATCGTCGATATACAGCGGTGCGTTGTGGAGTTTGCCGGCCGCAGCGTTGATGCGCGGAAAGTCGCGGTCATTCATTTTCCCTTCTCGTAGTTTGCTGGAATTTAGGCGGGCGTTGGAGAAAATCATTCGGGTGACCAGTGCCTCGGCGGTCATTTCCAGGCTAAACACCCCCACGGGGATTTTTTCGTCCAGCGTGATATTCTCCACAATGTTCATCGCCAAACTGGTTTTGCCCATCGAAGGCCGTGCGGCGATGACGATCATCTCGCCTGCATGCATGCCGTCGGTCAGCCGATCGAGCACTTTGTAGCCGGAGGGCACACCTGAAATCTTTCCCTTACGTTCATGATATTCCTCAATGCGATCGATGGCGGCGTGCACGAGTTTTTTCATGTCCGTGCTGACGTCGCCAGCGCGTTCGTCGTTGATGCCGTGGATGCGGGTTTCCACCTCATCGAGCAGGCGATTCACTTCGCCCTCGTGCTCGTAGGCTTGGGTGACGATCTCGGTGCAGGTACGCACGGTTTTGCGCAACAGATATTTATCCCAAACAATGTTGAAATAATATTCGAGATTGGCCGCCGAAGGCACGCTGTCCATCAGCGTGTTGAGGTAGGCCACGCCGCCGACGGATTCGAGCTGTTTGCGATCGGCGAGGAATTGCTTGACGGTGATGATATCCACCGCCTGCCGCGATTCCACGATATCGATCATCGCCTCGAAGAGCAGCTGATGTTTCAGCTCATAAAAAAACGTGTCGCCCGGCGGACGGCGTTTGCCGCGCGGGCCTTTATCGGAGGGAGGATCACTGAGCTGTCGCGGCTCGCGAATGCGCTCGAGGCAAAAGTCTAATCCGGAGGCTGCATCCAGCATCAGGCAACCGAGGATGCCCTGCTCCGCCTCGATGGAATGCGGCGGCGTGCGGCCCGCGCGCGCAGTTTCGGCCTCGGGAGAACTGGCTACGCGGCGCGGCGCGTTCACCAAATCCTCCATCGGCGGTTCCGGAATGGGCCCTTCGGGCGTGTCAATCATGCGCGCCAAGGGAACACGAATGCTTGCCCCGATGGCAACGCGAAGTTGCTGGCTTTGAACCCCCGCTTGTTCACAGGCGGCGGGGCATAAAAAAAACCGCCCCCCGTTTCGGTGCAGGGAGCGGTGGTGAAATCATTGCCGACTAACCGGCGGTTTCGTTTAACCGGCGGTTTCTTCCGCCTTATCAGCACCGGCTTTCTTGGCGGCTTCCTCATCGGCCACGGACTGCGGGGTGGGTAGCGGGTTTTCGCTTTCCACGAACACTTTCAGTTCGCCTTCCAAATCGGTGTGCAGCTTGAGCTTCACCTCGTACTCGCCCAGCTCGCGCAGGGGTTTGACGAGCGCCACTTTTTTACGATCCAGCTCGAGATCAAACTGATTGTGCAGCTCATCGCAAATCGTACCGGCGGTGACAGAGCCGAACATTTTGCCGCCTTCGCCGGTCTTCACCTTAACGTGCAGGCGCAGGCTCTTGAGACTATCGCGCAGTTCCTCCATATGCTGGCGCTCGGTAGCTTCGCGCTCAGTTCGGCGCGATTGCAGCGATTCGATGTAGCGCTGATTGCCTTCAGAAGCGGGGATCGCCTTTCCGTGCGGCAACAGAAAATTACGCGCGTAGCCGGGCTTCACTTTCACAACATCGCCTTCGGCGGCATCCAAGCTCACCACGTTTTCGGTGAGGATGACTTCGGTTTCTTTTTTGGACATAAGTATGATTGGTTAAAAATTAAAAGGGCACATCGTCATCCTCGGGGATGTTGGCCGCAGGCGCACTTGCACTCGCACTGGAGGCCCCGGCCGCCGGGGCATCGCTTTGATAGCCTTGGCCACCGCCTCCACCCCCGCCGCCTTCGCCGCCTTCGCCACGGGAATCGAGAAATTGAAATCCTTCAAGGGTGACGCCGAGCTTGCTGCGTTTTTGGCCGGTTTGTTTGTCGTCCCACTGGTCGAGCTTCAGGCGGCCTTCGATCATCACCGGCCGGCCTTTTTTCAGATATTGGCCGATGACTTCGGCTTGGCGGCCAAAGGCGTCCACATCCACGAAGGTGGTTTCCTCCTGTTTCTGGCCTTCTTTATTCGTCCACGTGCGGTTGATGGCCATGCCGAGCTTGGCGATGGCGGTGCCGCCGGAAGTATATTTCACCTCGGGATCGCGGGTGAGGTTGCCCATCAAAATAACTTTGTTGTAGTTCGGCATAGCGAGAGGAGTTCGGGGTTGGGTTAACTGGCGGCCAGCTCGAGAGTGGCGCCGGTGGAGTGGGTGATTTGGGCGCGGAAAAATTCCGGCCGCTTGTCCAGTTCCTTGCGCAGTCCCTCGAGGGCGCTGCCTTCCATTTCGAACTGGAGGTTTATATAGAAGCCGCCTTTATGTCGTTTGTTGGCAATGCGGACAAAGCCGCGGCGGCCGAGTTTTTGTTCGTTGGTCACCTTGCCGCCGGCTTCACTGATGAGGCCGTTGAGCTTGGTGATATGTTCGTCCACACTGTCGGACTGGCCGGTGGTGTCGATAATGAATAATCCGTCGTAGCGTTTCACGTTTCTGTTTCTTCTTTCTTGTCGGTGTCGTCTGTTGCGGGAGGAAATACCTTCCCGTTAAATTCGTTCATTGCCCGCTGCGGCCCGTGGGCCAACCAACAGTTCACCTGCTCGGTCACTTTTTCCAGCACCGGTTTTAGTGCTTCCGCTTCGCGTTCGCCAAACTTGCCAAGCACGTGGCTGGCCAGTTCCTGCCGGTCATCGGCGGGCCGTCCCACGCCGATTCGCAAGCGCGGATACTCCGGCGTGGCCAAGTGCTGCTCTATCGATCGCAGCCCGTTGTGGCCTCCGGCGCTGCCGCCGGGGCGTAGGCGCAGTTCGCCAAATTCAATGTTGGCATCGTCCACAATCGCCAGCACGCGAGCGGGTTCGTCGATTTTATAAAAATCGCAAATCGCTCCCACGGCCTCGCCGCTGAGGTTCATAAACGTCAACGGCTCGCACAGCAGCACGGTGCGTCCGGCCACTTCCGCCCGGGCCAGCCGCGCGGAAAATTTTTTCTTTTCGTCGGCCCATCCGGCGCCCCATTGGGCGGCCAAATGTTCCACCGCTTGGAACCCGGCGTTGTGGCGCGTGCCTTCGTACTTCGCGCCCGGATTGCCGAGCCCCACGATGAGGTGTGCTGCCTCCATAAACGTAGGCGCACCGCTCGCGGCGGGTTACTTTTTGTCGCCCCCGCCTTCCTCGGATTTGCCTTCGCCATCGGTGCCTTCGGCATCTTCGCCCTCGGCGCCTTCTTCGCCTTCGCCTTCTTCGGGAGTGACTTCCACTTCCACACGCGGACGGGATACGGAAAAGACCGGGTTGCCGGTGTTTTCTAAAAATTCAACGCCCTCGGGCGCAGCAATGTCGCTAATGTGCAGGGTGTCGCCGATGTCCAGCTCAGTGATATCGACCTCAATCATTTCCGGCAATGCAGCGGGGGTGCCGCTCACGTGAACCTGACGCATGACGTGCTCCAAGTTGCCGCCGCTGACTTTCACGCCCAACGCTTCGCCCACGGGCACGATTGGCACGGTGACGTGTACTTGCTGATCCTTGCGCACTTCACGAAAATCCACATGCAACGGCTGGCGGCTCAGCGGATGGTGCTGCACTTCCTGAATCAATGCCAAGCGGCTCTTGCCGTCGAGGGTGAGATCCACCAAAACCGCCGTGGCGGAGGTGGAGGCCATCATGTGCTGGAAGCCTTTTTTGTCCACTTCCAGTTGCTCGGCGCCTTCGCCGCTGCCGTAGATCACGGCGGGCAGACGTCCGGCGTGCCGGAGGGCTTTGACTTGGTTGCGTTTCTTTGCGGTGCGCGCGTTGGCGGCTAGTTCAATTGCTTTCATTATCCTATCCTCACTCCATCAAATTCAAAAAGCGATGTGATCGATGAATTCGTGTGAATCCGCTTTATCGCCTCGCCGAGCAGCCCGGCCACCGACAAAGTGGTCAGCTTTAAGCCCTTGATTTCGGGGCGGGGAACAGTATCAGTCGAGATAAGTTCGTCAATGTTTGATTTTCGCATTCTTTTTGCGCCCAAATCATTCAAAACACAGTGGGAAACCGCCGCAATAATCTTTTTCGCCCCGCGTCGCCGCAGCAACCGCGCCGCCGAAACCAGTGTTCCAGCCGTTTCCGTGAGGTCATCCACCAGTAAAACCGTCTTCCCACGCACTTTGCCGATGACCGAAACGGTCTCGGTTTCCGTATCCGAAACCCGCCGCTTGGCCACGATTGCAAGGCTCGCGTGCAGCATCTGCGAGTACGCGTGGGCCATTTTGATGCCGCCGGTGTCCGGGCTTACCACCGCCAGTTCATCGCCCAAATCGAGAGTTTTGAGGTATTCAAAAATCACCGGTGCCGCATAAAGATGATCCACCGGGATGTCAAAAAATCCCTGAATTTGCTGAGCGTGCAAGTCCATCGTGAGCACGCGGTTCACGCCCGAAGCCACCAACAAATTGGCCACCAACTTCGCGCTAATGGGCACGCGCGGTTGATCCTTCCGATCCTGCCGCGCATAGCCATAAAACGGCAGCACGGCGGTAATGCGATTGGCACTCGCGCGACGGAGCGCATCAATCATAATGAACAGCTCCATCAAATTTTGGTTTGCCGGTGGGCAAGTGCTTTGGATGACATACGTGTCCTCGCCGCGCACGTTTTCCTCAATCTTCACAAAGGTTTCGCCATTGGGGAAATCGCGTATGACGGCCTTGCCGAGAGGCATATTGATGCTTTCCGCAATGGACTTGGCAAGGGGCCGGTTGGATCTGCCGGAAAAAATTTTCACTGTAATTATATAGGTTTTAAAAGAAACGGCGATTGTGACAAAATACTGCGCCCGTATCTACCCACCCCCACTCGCGCGCGGCGAGCAAAAAAACAATATGACAGAAAAAAAACGCCCTGAACTTAAACCACCGGCAAATCCTGCTTCGCCTCGCCATCAGCAGTTTGTTGTGCGCGGAAGTTTTCGTACGCCTTTTTGTACTCCGGATATTTGTTGCCAAGGATGGCCGTGGCCAACAGCGCGGCGTTTTTCGCGCCCGGCTTTCCAACCGCCAAAGTGCCCACCGGCACGCCGCCGGGCATTTGCACCATCGAAAGCAACGAATCAAGCCCCTCCGTGCTCCAAGCCTTCATCGGCACGCCCAGCACCGGCACCGAAGTAATCGCCGCCGTCACCCCCGCCAAATGCGCCGCGCCACCGGCAGCCGCGATGATGACCTCCACCCCGCGCCCCGTGGCATCGCCCACCCATCGCTGCAATAATTCCGGCGTGCGATGAGCGGAAATTACCTTTGCTTCGTAAGGCACCCCAAGATCTTTGAGTTGCTTCGCACAATTCTCCATCACAGCCCAGTCAGAATGACTGCCCATGATGACTCCAACCAACGGTTTTGAATGATTTGAATTATCGGTCATAAAGCGCGGCAACCTACTCCCTCAACCCTCAACGCTCAACCCTCAACTTATCCACCGACCCCAATCGTCAAAGCCGGGGCCACGGTCTTGATCTGCCCCGCTTGTAAATTGAATAACTGCGTCAGCAGCATAAACGTGCTTTTGCTTTCGAGGTCGTTGTCCGCGAGGTAAAACCATTTGCCGCGATAGGCCACGCTCACGAACGCATTGGCCGGGCGCGCGTTGGCGGATTTCACGCGGAAAAGGCCGCCCGTCACTTTGTTCCAGTCGAAGGGTGTGCCGTCCGCCGCTTTGGTGCGCGTCACCAATCCCGCTTCGCGATGCGCCGGCGGCACTTCGGCGTTGTGCGACAGATAAAACAAAATCCCCATCATCGACCGCGTGCGCACGGCCAACCCATTTTCCGGGCGATTGAAAAAATTATTCGTCAGCCGCAATTCATTCCCCGCGTTGGGCACACCCAGCAATTCTTTCAGTCGCACAATGCGCGGCGCCAGCGCGGCCACCGGCCGCACCCGCAGCACCAAACCATTCCCCGCCTGAATCTTCCCAGCCGCATCCGGCACGCCCGGCGCAGCGCCCAAGTCCAGTGCATCCGCCAGCTGCAGCTCGCGAAGGATGCCGACCATCTCCTGGAATTTCTCAAACCGCGGCTCACGCGATGGCGTCGGCCCCGAGGCGTTACTCGCGTTGTCCAATCCGTTCACGCGCTCCACGCAAATGCTTACCACCCGTTCCACGCTCCAACCGCTCTGCGTGAGAATCAGCACCGCCTCCAACGGCACCGGCGAAAGGATTTGTTTCAAGAACTGATCGCCGCGCAGCGGCGCGTATGAAATGGTGGGTGTTTCTTTATAAGTCACCGCCGCCGAAGGCGTGAGTGTGTCGCCGCCGCGCAGAAATTTTACGCTCGCGCTCATTTCGCTTTCCACCGATTGCTGCGTGGTCACGCTGCTCACCTCGAGGAAAAACGGATTGTCGCGATATTTCAACCGCACGAGGTTCAGCAAAAACTGCTCATCCAGCGTGCGCGAAATGGCGTGGTTATATTGCGGATGCGTCGATTGCAAGGTGCGCGGCCCAATCGTTTGACAGCCCACGGCAACACACAACACGGCTGCAGCAAAAATGGTTTTTAGATTTTTCATTGGTTAAAACAAGTTTGCCGTCCCTGACAAATTCAGGGCGAAGCGTTACCAGCTTTGTCCAATGCATCCAAGACCTTTTCGGGCCCGCTCATCACCGGCGGCAAAATAATCGCCTCCCCTTTCGGCGGATACACCAAAACCAAAGGCACGCCCGCGCGTTTGTGTTGGTGCAGCACTTTGGTGATGACTTCATCTTTGTTAGTCCAATCCGCGATGAAGGCCACGCCATTCAG
>CAUZWB010000039.1:0-10555 GCA_963583525.1 Verrucomicrobiia bacterium
CAGGTGCGATCCCATCTGAACACTCAATCCATGGCAGATGCGTGGGAGCGTGTTTTTGAGCCGGAGAGTTTGATCCAACCGGCATGAAGGTTGCCATTGGGTACCACCTTCAGGAAGGGCCATGGGGCGGGGGCAACCAGTTCGCCCGGGCGTTGGCGGTCGCGCTTGAGGACTGCGGACATCAGGTTTGCTTTGAGCTGGGCGACCGAGATATTGATCTGATCTTGCTCACGGAGGTGCGCGGGCGCAGTCCTTCGGCGGCGTTTCATGCGGGCACGGTGTTGCGGTATTTGCAGTTTCGCAATCCGCGCGCGGTGGTGGTGCATCGCATCAATGAATGTGATGAGCGGAAGGGGACTCGCCATATGAACCAACTTTTGCGTCGCGCCAATTATGTGGCGGATCACACGGTGTTCATCGCTTCGTGGTTGCGCAAACTCAATGTTTGGAGGAGCGGGCGGCCCTCGTCGGTGGTTTTGAATGGGGGCGATATAAACCTGTTTCGCCCCTTGGAGAATCATTCGTGGAAACCGGGGATGCCGTTGAAAATCGTCACTCATCATTGGGGCGGGAACCGGTTGAAGGGCGCGGATGTTTACGAGAAATTGGATTCTCTGTTGGGTGCAGAGGAATGGCGTGAGCGTGTTGAGTTTACCTATGTGGGCAACTTACCTCCCGGGTGCGTTCTGCCGCATTCACGTCATTTGCCGCCGATGTCCGGTCAAGCGCTGGCGGATGAGCTGGCTTCGCACCACGTTTATCTCACGGGCTCGGTTAACGAACCGGCGGGTATGCATCATGTGGAAGGCGCGCTTTGCGGGTTGCCCATTATTTATCGAAGCAGTGGTGCGCTCCCAGAATACTGCGATGGATTTGGAATGGAATTCGCCGGCCCCGATGATTTGCCGGCTGCGCTGGAGCGGATGATGGCGGAGTATGACCGCTGGCGGTCGGCAATGGAAAAATATCCTCACACCGCAGAGCGTATGTGTCGGGAGTACATCGAGTTATTTGAACGACTGGTTTCCGAGCGCGACGAAATTGTGGCCGGTCGCCATTTGTGGCGGGAGCCGTGGACGGTGTTGCGAAATCAGATTCCAGTTTAATGCGCGTTGATTACATTGAGGCTCGGGATTCCGGCACCGAGGAAACAGCGTTTGTCGAGGCGCATTGGACGAAGATTTGGGAACAGGAGGGTGGCCCGCGGGGTCAGTTGGAAAAGGTGGCGCGGCAGGATGAGCTTCGCGTAATGCGGGATTATTTGGGTGAGTTTCCGAAGGGGCGTTTGTTGGATGCGGGGTGCGGATTGGGGGATTGGGTTTTGTTTTTTGAGCGAGAGGGTTTTGAGGTCACGGGGCTGGATATCAGCCGGAAAACGGTGAACCAATTGTGTGAGCGGTTTCCGGACCATGATTTTAAAGCGGGAGATATTCGCGACACGGGCATAGAGAGGGATACGTTTGATGCGTGTTTTTCCTGGGGAGTGTTCGAGCATTTTGAGGATGGGCCGGGCGATTGTTTGCGGGAGGCCTTTCGGATTCTCAAGCCGGGCGGGTTGTTGTTTGCTTCTGTGCCGTTTGATAATTGGCGGATTAGCACCAAGGGCACGTTTGCGAAACCTGCCGATGCGAAGTTGAAGGAACGATTTTATCAGTATCGATTCACCCGCGCGGAATGGGCACGCGAAATGACAAAAGCGGGCTTCACAGTCGAGGCGTTGAAGCCGATCCACAAACGGCAGGGCATGTTGCGTTGTTTGCATCACGAGTTTTTCCTGCCTTACGAGTGGTTGCTCACACGCGGGCTGAGCGTAGTGTTAGCGCCGTTTATTCCCGGTGCGTGGGTCGCCCATATGCTGCTGGGGGTAGCTCGGAAACCGATTGGCAAAGCGTGATGCGGAATGCATTGCGATCTGTAAAGCTGGGCTTGCAGTCACTGCCGTTTCGGATGGCGGCGGCGATGGGCAGTCGCGGCAGTGGTGCTCCGATTCAGTTTGTGGTGGAGGATGCGGCCTGGGCGATTCGTTGGGTGGGCGAAGGCATTCGCGATGGCTTGCCCGAAGAGGCGCGAGGCAATGTGGCCACCACGCTTGCGCCGCATCGGTTGATCAATCGCGTGGCGCATTTTGGCTCGCAATATATGTGGGTGGATTGGGCGCCGCATTTGTCTCGCACCAATCAGTCAGTAGTTTCTTTTTTCCACGGCAAACCGGAGGACGGCCCCGCGGTGGAACGGCATATTGAAATGTTTCTGAAATCAGAATCTCAACTGCGCCGCATCGTCACCTCGGCCAGCATCGTTCGCGAGCGATTGATGAATTGGGGCGTGCCCGCCGACAAAATCGTTCACATTCCAATCGGGACAGACGTGGCAATGTTTGCGCCACCGACTCCGGAACTACGCGCGGTCGCCCGTGCGCGCTTGGGGTTTTCGGAAGATGCGATCGTGATGGGTTCCTTTCAAAAAGACGGCGTGGGATGGGGTGAAGGTTTGGAACCCAAACCGATCAAGGGGCCGGATGTTTTTTTGGATGCGGTGGAACAATTGGCCAAGGATTTACCCGTCGAGGTTTTGCTTTCCGGTCCGGCACGCGGGTTTATTAAAAATGAATTGAAGGCGCGTGGCATTCCATTTCAACATCATTATCCGCCTGAGCGTGCCGGTTTGGTGGAGTTGTATCACGCGCTGGATTTGTACTTGATGACCTCCCGCGAGGAGGGCGGCCCGATGGCGCTTATGGAAAGCATGTCGGCCCGGGTGCCGGTGGTGTCCACTGCGGTGGGGATGGCACCGGATTTGATTGTGGATGGCGTCAGTGGCGGATTGGCGGCTTCGGAGGATGTCGAGGGCCTTGTCAATTGTGCGCAAACGATTCTAGCCTTGGATGAAGTCGCCCGCGACCGGCTCACTGCCAAGGCGCGCGAAGCAGTGCTACCGTGCGATTGGAAAGTCGTGGCGCGGCGGCATTGGGAAGAGGTTTACCAACCTCTGCTGAATGAAACAACCTGAGGCATCACGGGCCAAGCGGCTGGCGCGGAGAATCTACAGCGGCCTTTGTGGCGCGCGGGTGTGGGCGAATGGCCTCGCTTCAAGTCCGTCCAAAATCGCCGTCCATTATGGTGGCGCGCGTGCGGGCGGGGCGGGCGGGCCTCGGGTCAAGGTGCGACGATTGCGCGAACATTTCCCGGAAGCGGGTTGGAGTTTCAACTTGGTCTACACGCTCAGTAGCGCGCCGCATCTTTCCGGCGCGGCGTTGGCGCGATTGCGCCGTCGCGGCACGCCGATTGTTCATAATCAAAACGGCACGTTTTATCCCGCTTGGTTTGGCGGCGATTGGCGCGCGGAAAATTGCCGGATGGCCCGCGCCTTTCATGCGGCTGACCACGTTTTTTTCCAGAGCGAGTATTGCCGCCGCGCCGCGCATAAACATTTGGGCGACCGCGATGGACCGGGCGAGGTGCTTTACAATGCGGTGGATACCGCACGGTTCACGCCCGCCGATACATCGCGCATCGAAGGCCCATTCCGTTTTTTGATCACTGGCCGCTTTGGTCGGCATCATCAATACCGGCTGGAAGTGGCCGTGGCGGGTTTACGTGTCGCGCGTGATGCGGGGCTTGATGGCTGCCTCACAATCGCCGGCCAATTTGATGCCAAAACACTTTTGGAAATTCGGCAGCAAATCGATGAATTGGATTTGCAAAAATCCGTAAACATCCACGGCCTCTTTTCGCAATCCGACGCGCCGACGGTATATCGTTCAGCCGATGCATTTTTACTCACCACCCATCAGGACGCGTGTCCAAACGCGGTGCTGGAGGCAATGGCGTGCGGATTGCCGGTTTTGTTTTCCGCAAACGGTGGCGTGCCTGAACTCGTAGGCACGGAGGCTGGCGTAGGATTGGAGTGCCCTGAGGATTGGGAAACGCCGCGCCCGCCCACGGCGGAAGCGATGGGCGAAGGGATGTTGAAAATTGCTGAACAAAGCAAAGCGATGGGCCAAGCTGCCCGAGCGCGTGCGGTGGAACGGTTTGATATTCAACCGTGGATTCGGCGTCACCGTGAAGTGTTTGAGCAATTATTGAAATGAGTCCATCGCGCAAACACTGTTTACTGTCGGTGGCCAACGTGTTGTCGTGGCCGTGGCGATTATTGCCCGCGCGTTGGCGCGAGGGGTTTCTTACTGGTTTGTTTGTCTTGGATTCGCGCGGGGAACCGCGTCGCGGACTGGCACAAATGCTGCGACTTCAAGACCGCCTCGATTGGGTGACCAACGAACGCGCCGTAGCTTTTGGCGACGGAGTGCACCCGAAGCATCGCCTCACGCGCTATCATGATTTTTTTGTGCAACACATTCCCGAAGGCGCGCGCGTATTGGACATTGGTTGCGGCGTGGGCGCGGTGGCGCGCAGCATCGCCACGCGTGTGAAGGGCTGCGAAGTGGTGGGCGTGGATCGCGATGACGGCCGCCTTGCCGAAGCTCGCGCGTCGAAAAATCCGAATAACTTGTCCTTCGTGAAAACCGACGTGTGCGATTCATTGCTTGATGGCCCGTGGCAAGCGGTGCTGTTGTCCAACGTGCTGGAGCACATCGAAGATCGTGTGAGTTTTCTCAAGGGGATTTTGCAAAATGCCAAGCCCGAGCGCGTGCTTATTCGCGTGCCGCACTTTGAGCGCGATTGGAAAATGCCGATGCGCAAGGAATTGGGCCTCAACTATTTTTCTGATGCGGAACATTTCATCGAGCATCGGCTCGACGAATTGCAAACCGAGCTGGCCGAGGCGGGCTTGCGGCCAATGGTCACGCATACGTTATGGGGCGAGATTTGGATGTGCTGCGAATGCATTGAAAGCGACGGCCAATGAGCGCGCCGCTCGTCAGCATCATCCTCCCCTGCTACAACGCCCACGCGCATCTCGCCCAAGCCCTCGACAGCGCGCGCGCGCAAACGCATCCCAACCTTGAAATCCTCATCGTCAATGATGGTTCCACCGATCAGAAAACGTTAGATTTTCTCGATGCCCTCGACGATGACATCCGCGTGGTGCATCAGGAAAACGGCGGACTGCCCGCCGCGCGCAACCGTGGCTTCCGCGAAGCCCGCGGCGAATTCATCCTTCCGCTCGACTGCGATGATTGGTTGGAGCCGGAAACCGTAGCCCGTCTTCTCGAGGCGCAGCAAGCCGCCCCTTCACCTGCATTTGCTTTTCCCCAAATGATTCTCGAGGGTGAAGCTGAAGGGTTGCTCAAAAAAAACTACAACCACTTCGAGCAACTTTTCCTCAACCAATTGCCGTACTGTTTGCTCTTGCCCAAAACCGCTTGGGAAAAAGTGGGCGGCTACGACGAATCGATGCGCCAAGGCTACGAGGATTGGGAATTCAACATCCGCCTCGGCCTCGCCGGTTGGCGCGGCGTGACGGTGGAGCAACCGCTTTTCCATTATCGCGTGACGCAAGGCGGGATGTTGCTCAGTCTTTCCGGCAAACGCCACTGCACGCTGTGGGGCGGCATCCGCACAAAACACGCAGCGGCATTTCGGCTCGGGGTGCTGTGGCGCGCGTGGCGGGAATGGCGGCAGCAGCCTTCCACTTATCCGCTGTGGATATTTTTTGGATGGCTTGCAGTAGCAAAAATTTTACCCGATGCGTGGGCTTCGGCGATGTTTAACAGAATGCGAGGGCATTCCCATAGCCAACGCGTCACGCGCACCGCGCGCGAAATGGATTCTTAAAATGTGCGGCATCATCGGCCATTGGAACGTTGCAAAAGTAGAAGAGCCGCATTGGGAGGCTGCGATGAATCGGCTGGAGCATCGCGGCCCGGATGAGGGCGGTGAGTTTGCGGCGGACGCAGTGCGGTTGGGCATTCGGCGGTTGTCGATTATTGACCTCTCCGAGGGCGTGCAGCCGGTGCGGGATGAATCGGGTGAGGTGGTTGCGGTAATGAATGGGGAGATTTATAATCACGTCGAGTTGGCCGAAGGGTTGCGGTCGCGAGGTCATACGCTGAGGTCGCGTACGGACGCGGAGGTGTTGCCGCATTTGTATGAGGAATACGGTAACGCGTTTGTGGAACACTTGCGCGGGATGTTTGCCATTGCGTTGTGGGATGGGCGCAAACAACGATTGGTGCTTGCGCGCGATCGGTTTGGGAAGAAGCCGTTGTACTTTCGGCAACCGAGCGATGGCTCGTTGGCGTTTGCTTCGGAGCTGAAAGCGTTGAGGGCGCTGTTGCCGAATGGGAAATGGTCGGTGCGGGAACAGGGGGTCTATGATTATCTTTCGCTCGGATGTGTGCCGCAGCCGGAAACGGTTTTCAAAAATGTGCAGCAAGTGCCACCCGCCACGGTGCTGACGTTTGATGGCGGCGAAATAAAAACACGAAAATTTTGGAGCCATCAAAAATCAAGTTCATCGGGAACCGTGCGCGAGCGCATTCGTGAATCGGTGCGGTTGCGGCTGCGGAGCGATGTGCCGGTGGGGGTGTTTTTGTCCGGTGGTGTGGATTCCACCATCGTGGCGATCGAGGCGGCGAAAGAGGTGGGCGAATCGCTCCGGACGTTCACGGTGAAAATGGATGACCCCGCGCTGGATGAATCGGCGGTTGCGGCGGACACCGCGCGGGCACTGGGCGTGCGGCACGAGGTATTGCCGCTGGAGATTTCGCCGCGTGAGGATTTGCTTTCGGTGGTGCGGCATTACGATCAGCCCTTTTCCGATTCCAGCGCGCTGCCAAGTTGGGCGGTGGCACGGGCGGCGGCGCGCCATGTGAAGGTGGTGCTTAACGGCGATGGCGGCGATGAGCTCTTCGCGGGCTACCGTCGGCACCTTGCGGCGTTCCAGTTGGGCCGCGTGGGGTTTGTGCCGCGTTTTTTGTGGAAGGCTTTGGCGGCGCTTCCCGCTGGCGGGCGGCGTTCGCGCTTGGGTTTTTTGCGACGCTTCGCGCGCGGGGCGGGCTCGACTGAGGGGCGGCGTTATTTGGAATGGTCGAATGATTTACTTTTGGAAACGGACAAGCAACGCCATTGGCAAGACGACGCCATGCGGTCCACGGAAGAATGGGTGGAGGGCCAAATGGAGCCGGGCCTCTCGCCGCTGCGCCAGCAAATGCATTTGGATCAGCGCATCAATTTGCTCAGCGATTTACTGGTGAAAATGGATATGGCGACAATGGCGCATTCGCTGGAGGCGCGTTCGCCTTTGTTGGATCAAGAGCTGGCGGAGTTCGCGGCGGGCATTCCGGATGCGGAACTTTTGCGTGGCGGACAAACTAAATCATTTTTGCGCAACGCGTACGCGGACGAACTGCCGCCTGCCGTGTTGGCTGCTCCCAAGCGCGGGTTCGAAGCGCCGGTGGCGCGTTGGTTGGCGGAGGATTGGCGGGAGTTGCTGCACGATTCACTTGCGCCGGGCGCGCACACGGAGCAGTTTGTGAGCCGCCGGTTTTTGCAGGACCTGCTTGCCGATCGCTTGGCGGGCGATCGCAATGTGCCGATGTTAAAGTACACGTTGATGGTTTTGGAGTTGTGGCTGAGGGAACAGGAAAACTAAACCCGCGCATTTTATTTGTGTCGGCAGCAGACTGGGCCTTTCGGGCCCATCGCCTGTCTTTGGCCAAATGGCTGGTGGCACGGGGCGCAACGGTGGGCGTGATTTGTCCGCCGGGCGATGCAGTGGCGGATCTGGAAGCGGCGGGCTTGCGCGTGTTTCCGATGGCGCTGTCGCGCGACAAAATTTCCCCAACAGAAACTCTGGCCGCTGCCAAGGCGGTGCGCGAAACGGCTTCGGCGTTTGGCGCGGACGTGCTGCATTGCGTTTCGCTGCGGTGTGTGTTGATCGGTTGGCTGGCGATGCGCGGGGTGCGCGAGCGTCCGCGTGTGGTGAATCACGTCATTGGCATGGGCAGTATGTATTCCGAGGAAGTGCGTTCAGTGAAGTTGCGGTTGCTGCGCGGCGGGGTGGATTGGTGTTTGCGCCGTGCCTTTCGGGCAAAGGGCGCGATGACGGTTTTCCAAAATCACGATGACCTCGATCGGTGGCGCGACCACGCGAGCCTTTCGGAAAGCCAACTCGCCTGTTTGCCCGGCAGCATCGACACCGCGCTTGCGGAGCCTTCATCCGAACCCGATGGCCCTCCGTGGCGGATGATTTTTTTGGGCCGTTTATTAAAAGACAAAGGCGTGTCGGAACTAGTAGAAGCGCACGCGACGCTCCGCGCGCGCGGGATGCTGCTGGAGTTGGTGTTGTGCGGCGATGTGGATGCAGGCAACCCAAAAAGTTTCACGCACGCCGAAGCGGAAGCGTTCGGAAATGCGGAAGGTTGCGAATGGCTCGGTCGGCGGGATGATGTGCTTGAACAAATCGCGGCGAGCCATTTGTTGGTGTTGCCGACTTATCGCGAAGGCTTGCCGCGGGTGTTGCTGGAGGCGGGCTTGGTGCGGCGGGCGGTGGTGGCGACGGATGTGCCGGGTTGCCGCGAAGTGGTAGTGGATGGCGAGTCGGGTTCGCTCTGCGCGCCGCGTGATGCAAGGGCTTTGGTGGATGCGATTCAAACGGTGTTAGGGGATGATGAATTGCGCGGACGTTTGGCCGAAGGTTTGCACAAACGCGTGAATGAAAAATTTGCCGACGGGGTGGTGAATCCTGGTTGGTGGAAACTTTACACGGAAGGCCGACCATGACGTGGGCGGTATTTTTTCTGGGCGCGGCAGCGTTGAGTTGGGTGCTGTGTCATCCGCTGAGTGCGCTGTTGCGGCGATGGAAATGTTGGGACCGGCCAAATTATCGCTCGAGCCACACGGGGCCCACATTGCGGGGTGGCGGTTTGGCGGCGGTGTTGTTGGTTGCGGGTGCAGTGGCGGCGTGGGTGTGGCCGGTGGATCGGGTGATTGCGCAGGCGTGGTTGGGTGGGTTGGTTTTGCTCGGGTTCATTTCGTGGCGGGACGATCGGCACGGTGTGCCGGCGGGGGTGCGGTTTTGCATTCAAACGCTGGTGGCGGTGGGCGTGGTGCTGGCCATCACGGGGCGCGAGGCACCGGTGGGATTGATTTTGTTTGCGGTGTTCGCGCTGGTTGCGTTTGTGAATTTCGTCAATTTTATGGACGGCATCAACGGGCTGGTTTCCGGCCAGCTCATCCTAATGTCTTTGGGTGCGGCGCTGATCTTTGGTGTGGCGGGCGACATCACGCCATTGCTGATCGCGTTGGTAATGGCGGGCGCGTTGGCGGGGTTTTTGCCGTTTAACTTTCCCCGCGCGCGGATGTTTCTCGGCGACGTGGGCAGTGTGCCGCTGGGATTTTCGTTTGGTGTGCTGTTGCTGTGGATGGCGGCGACTGCCGCCGATCCAGCCTTGTACAAAACACTAGCGGTGCTGCCGTTTTATTTTTTTCTCGAAGGTTCGATTACCGTCATTCGGCGCTTGAAGCGTGGGGAAAATTTATCGCACGCGCATCGCGAGCATTTTTACCAACGCCTTGTGCGCGGCGGTTGGAGCCACGCGCGGACCACCGGCTGGGTTTGGGCGTTGCAAATCGCCGTCATCGCGCTGGCGTGTTGGCAGTCGCGCGCGGGGTGGCGTGTTGAATTTTTGTGGCTGGCGGCGGGGCTGGTGTGGGGCGGGTTTTTTGCCTACGCTGAAACGGTCTTCCGGCGGACCCAAGATGAACGCGGGGATGGCAGAACATAATGTCTATTTTGCAACCCCCTAACTTGTCGCGCAACCAGCGGTTTGCGGTGTTGCTAGTGCTGTACCTCGCCGTACTCGCAGCGGCCACTTGGGTGGCATACGGGTTGCGGTTTGATTTCGATGTGCCGAAGGAACACCAACTCCACATCAAGGGAATTTGGATTTGGGTTTGGGCAGTGAAACTTCTGGCGCTCGCAATCGCTGGACAGTTTTATAGTTTGCTTAGCTTTTTCAGTCTGCCGGATTTGAAACGGCTCGGTTTGGCGTTGGGCGTGGTGACCTTGGGACTCTTCGGCCAATGGTTCGCGGTGGATGCGGTGCACGAAATGTCGCGTGGGGTGATCGTGCTCGATGGCATCCTGAGCTTTCTCGGGTTGGCGGCGTGCCGGTTAGGTTTTCGTTTGGCGCGGCAAAGCACCGGCAGCAATGGCCGACGACAAGCGGGCACGCGCGTGGCCATCGTGGGCGCGGGCGAGGTGGGCGCGGCACTGGCGCGGGAATTGCAAACCAAAGCCACGCTGCGGCCGGTGGTGTTTTTTGATGATGCAAAACGCAAACACGGCACGCAAATTCACGGCGTGCCGGTGGCCGGCGCGGTGGAAAGTTTGCGCGAGGCACATGTGCCGGCGGTGGATGAAGTCATCATTGCGATGCCATCCGCGCCGGGCGCGCGGGTGCGCGAGGTGTTGGCGTTGCTGGATGAATTGGGTTTGCGCTGTCGTACAGTGCCTTCGATGAGCCAACTGGCGGTGGGCGATATGGTCACGGCGCTGCGGCCGGTGGAGATTGCCGATGTGCTTGGGCGTGAGTCGGTGGATCTCGGCACGGAAACGGTGCGGGAATTTTTGGATAGTAAAACCGTGCTCG
>CAUZWB010000040.1:0-10490 GCA_963583525.1 Verrucomicrobiia bacterium
CGCAGATTGTTTGAGTGGAAAGTGGGTGACCGCTCCACAGCACAAAGTCGGCGTCCTTGCCGACTTCGAGTGAGCCGACCCATTTATCGATGCGGAGTTGTTTGGCGGGATTGAGTGTCACGAATTTGAGCGCGTCTTCCTCGTTTGTGCCGCCGTACTTTACAGCTTTGGCAGCTTCGAGATTCATTCGCCGGGCGAGGTCGCTTGAATCGGAATTAAAACTCACCAGTGCTCCGCGCGCGTGCATCAGGGAGCCGGCGTACGGGATGGCATCGTACACTTCAAACTTGTATGCCCACCAATCGCTGAAGGCGGAAGCGCCCGCGCCGTGTGCTGCAATTTCGTCAGCGATTTTGTAACCTTCCAAAACGTGTTGCAGCGTACCGATTTTTACTCCGAACCGTTCCATGGTGCGCATAAAAATAAGCATCTCATCCTGCCGGTAAGAATGGCAGTGGATGAGGCGCTTGCCGTTGATGATTTCGCCGATCGCTTCGAGCTCAAGATTGCGGCGCATGGGCGCAATGTCCTCGCGTAGTTGGTCCGCAAGGTATTGGCGGGCGGCGGTGAATCGATTGTTAAAAAATGTTTTTACTCCCATACGTGTTTGCGGGAAACGCGTGGTTTTTTCGTCTCCCCAGTTCGATTGTTTTACATTTTCGCCAAGGGCAAACTTGATCCCCGGCGGCGCGTGGGCAAACTTCAGCGCATCCGGAGGCGCGCCATGGCGCAGTTTAATGACTTGGTTTTGACCCCCGATCGGGTTGGCTGAGCCGTGCAATAAATTGGCGGTTGTCAGGCCGCCGGCGAGTTGGCGGTAAATGTTGCTGGTTTCAGAATTAACGACATCGCCAATGCGCACCATGGCGGTGGAGGGCAGGGTGCCTTCGTTGACGCCGCCGAGAATCATGCTGTGACTGTGGCAATCGATAAGGCCGGGCGTAACGTGCATCCCTTTTGCGCCGATGATGATGCCGTCGAAGGATTCAGGCGGGTTCAACGTGCGGCCTATCTCGGCGATTCGGCCGTTGGCAATGCGGATGGATCCGTTGGTGATCACGCCCTCGGGGCCGCACGTCCAAATCGTCGCGTTTTGGATGATCACATTTTTCGGCGTGAGCAACGGCCCACGAAAGGCATCGGGCGATTTGGCAATGCGCGGGGTGGGCTTGGCTTTTCCCTTTTTCTTTTCATTCTTACCATCGTTCTCATCAGTCTCAGACTTCTCAGGCGTGGGGTTGTCATTGGCAAAATGGCGACCTTCGACCCACACGGAATCTATTTTGTTTTCCGGATTAAACCAACTGTCGCCATTTACAATAGTGAGGTTGGCAAGCTTGCCTTTTTCGAGGGTCCCGATTTGCTTGTCCGCCCCCATCAGCCGCGCGGGCTCGGTGGTGAGAGCCGCAAGGGCTTCGTCCTCCTTAAGGCCACGCTCGATGGCGCGCGCGATGTTTTTGCGGAAGGATTTTCGGTCAGCCAAACCGTGAGTGGTGAAGGCGATTGCGTGGTCGCGGTGGAGCAGGGCGGGAATTTCCGGTGCCCAATCCCAGGCACGCAATTGATCAAGCGAAACTTGGTTCCAATCATCTTCCTCCGGTAGTTCGGGGATTGCGGGGAACACTACAGGCACAATAAACGGCGCCTTGATTTGTTTGAGCAATTTTGGGCGTCGCCATTCTTGACCGGAGGCAACGAGAATGGGATCGAAGCCGAGTTCAGCACTGAGCACTTGGGCGCGGTTTAGCATCAACACGCTTCCGGGTTCGATGATGATGCGTTGTTTGTCCGCCTTGGCCAGCACGGGGCGTAACGCCTCAAGCGAAGGGTTGTATTCGGGGCGGGCATCGGTCGGGTGCGTTTTGTGCCATGATTGCATTGCGAAATAATGTTGTGCATCGAACACGGTTTGGCGAATCACAGCGATCGCACCCATCAGTGAATTGGGGTACCCTTCAGCGCGTTTGCCGGTGGTGGAAAAGGCCAGATGTTGGACGGTGTCCGGCCTCAGAATAAGTTGATTGGGATTGCCCGTGCCCAACAACGCCAGCGTGCCGGTGCCGCGATAAATGCCTTCGGTGGGAATCACGTTGGCAGCGGTGAATCCGAGCGATCGCAGTGATGAAATCTCTTTCGCATCAGGCGAAAATGTTGTGGCCACACGATGTTCCGGGCGTACGCCGGCAATTTCATAACCGGGGCCTTTGCGGCCCATATCGGTTTTAGTGGTGGGCACGCCCGTGAAGCTTACGCCCGCGCGGGCGTCAATCGGCACTGTCCATCGGTTGGAAATCGGTTTGGCCTTCTCATCGCCCAACGATAGATACGGATCAATGAAACCGGCGTAAATTGTTTTGCCCTTCATCGCCCAAATGCGAGCATCAGCAGGAATGCCATTTTTCCCCTTGGGCAACACCGCTTGAATCCGCCCATCGCGGATAAGAACAGTCGCGCCTTCCAAAACCGTACCCGGCTTGACAATGACTCGAGCCCCCACCAACGCGTGCGCCCCCAACGGCCGCGGCCGCTGTCCCGGCGGCAGAATTTCAGCGGACTGAAGGAATGAAGGGAAAACGAATTGCCCCACCATCAGCGCCAACGTCGCGCGGCCCAAGAGAGAAGATTTCATGCGCGAAGCGTAGGAGGGTGACGACTAATGACCAAGCCCCAAATCATAAGGAAACGTCCCTTTCTCAATGTCCATCCATCAAATCATCAACAGGTTTAAACGATTGCTTCAAGCGCTGGATTTAAAATTTCATTAGCGTTGGGAAATGAGTTTGCGGTGGTGGCGTGGCTTGGGGTAGTTTTTTACTTTTATGGCTGGTTCTGCTCCATTTCGATTGGGTGTACTGGGTTCGGGCGAAGGCTCGAATTTAGGGGCGATCGTAGAAGCGTGCCAAAATGGAACGCTTTCCACGGAGCAAGCAAGTGTGGCGGTAGTGTTGAGTGATGTGGAGGGAGCGGTGATTTTGGAACGTGCGCAGGATGCAGGGGTGGATGGCACCCACATTGCGCCCGGAAAATTCCGGACGAAACTGGATGAGGCGGCAGAGTCGGCTTATATAAAGACGTTGAAAGACGCGGAGGTAGATTTAGTGGTGCTGGCGGGGTTTATGCGGATATTGAAAGGAGAGTTCCTGCGGGCGTTTGAGGGGCGGGTAGTAAACGTGCATCCATCATTGTTGCCGGCCTTTCCTGGACTGGAAGCCTGGAAACAGGCGCTAGATCACGGGGTGAAGATGACGGGGGCGACGGTGCATTTTGTGGATCAAGGGGTGGACAACGGCGCGATCATTGCGCAGGAGGCGGTGCCATTGCTGGATGATGACACCCCGGAAACTTTGCATGAACGCATCCACGGCGCGGAGCATCGGATTTACCCCGAGGCCATTGCGGCGATTGCGCGGGGGGAGATTAGGCTACGGGGGCGGGGAACGATCAAGGTTGCGCGATGAAAAAGCGGGCCAAAAAATCAAAGAAAAAGATCGCTTTTCCGCGGCGACGCTGGCAAATCAATCCGTCCACACGCGTGGAGGAATCTTTCAAGCGTTATTCCCGGCCGAAAGCAAAAGCGCAAGCTCTGCAATTATTGGATGAGTAAAAGCAGTAAAAATAAAATTTTGAAGTTCGGTTTGCCCAAGGGCAGCCTGCAGGATGCCACGGTGGAGAAGCTGGCTAAGGCCGGCTGGCATGTGCGCGTGAGCAGTCGCTCGTATATCCCCACGGTGAACGATGACGAGCTGGATATCCGCACCATTCGCGCGCAGGAAATGAGCGTGTATGTGGAGCGCGGTTACCTCGATTGCGGCATCACGGGGCTGGATTGGATTGAAGAAAACAATTCCAAGGTGCACGAGGTGGGCGAGTTCCTGTTTAGCAAAGCTACGCGACGCCCAGCGCGCTGGGTATTGGCGGTGCCGGAGAAATCCAAAATCAAATCAGTCAAGGATCTCCAAGGCAAACGCATTGCCACGGAAGTGGTGGGCCTGACCAAGCGTTGGCTGAAAAAGAACGGTGTGAAAGCTGAGGTCGAATTTTCCTGGGGCGCTACCGAAGTGAAGGCGCACGAGTTGGTAGACGCTATCGTGGAGGTGACCGAAACCGGCAGCAGTCTGCGTGCGAATAATCTACGCATCGTGGAAGAGTTGATGAGTAGCACGCCGCGTTTGATCGCCAACAAGGACGCGTGGAAAAATAAATGGAAGCGCCAGAAGATCGAAACGATGGCGATGCTACTGCGCGGTGCGCTGGATGCCGAGGCGATGGTGGGCTTAAAGTTGAACATCAAACAGGCCGACCTCACCAAAGTTTTGAAAAAATTGCCTGCGCTGCGGAATCCAACCGTCAACGAACTGAGCCAAAACGGCTGGGTGGCAGTGGACACAGTGATCGAAGAACACGTGGCTCGGGAAATTATCCCCAGCCTCAAAGCCGCTGGCGCAGAAGGAATTATTGAATACCCACTGAATAAAGTGGTATATTAACCCCTCTCACAGTAAGACAAGAAGAGACAAAAACATGGGATCGTTAAAGAAGCGACGCAAATCCAAGATCAACAAGCACAAGCGGCGCAAGGCCTCACGGGCCAACCGTCACAAGAAGCGCAAGTGGCAAAAGTAGGTTAACCCCTACGCCCTTGCAATTCGCCCAACTGGGCGTGCTCAAACTGCCCTGTTATTTATGGGCCTGATTAACATGACGTATCGAAACCAATTCATGGTCTTCGCAGGCACCCTTGTGCTCGCAGCCTGTGCCGGTCCCGGCGCAGCGCCCAGCGAAGAAACCAACCCCTCAACCGCTACCCAGCAACCGAATCAACTGGTTGCCAAGCCTGCCCCGCCGAAGGCGAAACCCAATGCCGAGGCGAAGCGTATCGCTGAAGACGCGGCTATTGAACGTCGGATCCGCTCGATGGCCCATTACGCCGCCGCCACAGCAGCGATGGAACGCGGCCAACGTGCGGTGGCGATCGAGGAATTCGAGCAAGCTGCATTGGCGGATCCTGCAAACGAAAAGATTGTGCTGGAAGTCGTGCGCATGTTGTTGGCCCAAAAGAAATTCGACAAGGTGCTCGCGCTCCTGGTTAAGGCGACGGCTAACCCCAACGCATCCGCCAAGACGCACGCACTGCTCGCAGTGGCCTACGCGCAAAAAGGGAAACTTGACCTCGCCCGCATTGCCGCCGAAGGCGCTATTCGCATGGCCCCGGAATCCATTCTCGGCTACAAAACATTAATTCAAGTTTACCAAAAAGAAATGAAAGGTGGCGCCAAGCGCCTGCCTCAAATCCGTAAGACCCTGGATCAGGCGTTTGCCCAAAAGAAGCCCAGCACCACGTTTCAGGTCGAGCTAGCGCTGATGGCCGGCGGTTATTTGCAATTGGATAAAACTGATGTTGAAGAGTTCAAGCCACGCATCCGCAAACTGCTGGATGCGGCGTGGGCCAGTAAGCCGACAATCCCGTTGATGATCGAGCAAATCGGCCGAGGTTACCGCATGATCAATGCCCGAAAAGAGGCGGCGACGGTGATGCAAGAGTTGCTCAAGGCCTTACCGGGCAACCCGGCGGTGCTGATGCAGTTGGCGCAGGACTTAATTATCGCGGGTAAAATCAAGGAAGGCCGAATGCACCTGGAGGCAATTCTTAAGAAGAACCCAAATTCATGGCGCGCCCACCAACTGCTTGCCGCGGTGGCAATGGATGAGGACGAATTTGCGACAGCCGCCAAACATTATCGGTCGGCAATTAAACTCAACCCCCGCATCGAGCAACTGTATTTTGACCTAATTTCCGCATTACTCTCAGACGACAAAAGTGACGAGGGGCAAAAGGTGATGGATTTGGTGAAGAGGAAATTCAAGCCGAATTTTTTACAGGCTTATTTCGCTGCGATGATCGCGTTGGAAAAGCGTGATTTCAATCAAGCATTGGATGACTTGCGCCGCGCCGAATCGATCGCAAAAAATGCTGATCCCACACGCCTCAACCATATTCTTTATTTCCAGCTGGGAACCACTGCCGAGCGTGCCGGGAACTTCATGGTTGCCGAAAAATATTTCCGACTCTCGATTGAGAAAAATCCAGAATACGCAACCGCGTTAAACTATCTCGGATATATGTGGGCCGATCGCGGTGAAAAACTTGATGAAGCAATTGTGATGATTGATCGAGCGCTCAAACTCAGCCCCGATAACGGAGCGTATCTTGATAGCCGTGCGTGGGCACTCTTCAAGCAGGGTAAGCTCAAGGAAGCCCTCACCTGGCAACTCAAGGCGTTAAAACACACCGAGGGCGATGATGCTGAAATTTTTCTTCACCTCGGTGAAATGTACCTGAAATTGAAGCAGCCTAAAAAAGCCCGTGAGTTCCTTGAAAAAGCTGCGGCCATCAAGGACACCGAACCAGACGTGAAGCAGCGCATTCAAGATGTGCTCAAACAGCTTCCCTGACGCAAGCTGATGCCTCTGCAATATACCCGGCACTATACCTTGCCCGAGGCTCGCGAATTGCTCCCCAAACTTCGCGAGTGGTTTGCGGAACTCAATGAGGTGACCCCACGTATTCACAAAGCCGAGAAATCTTTCGAACCCCGTTTGACCGCAGGTGAAGATCTTGGAGGGCGGGGAGTAGTCGAATGGGCAAAAAACCTCCGTCGCGTACATGAATTGCTGCGTGAATTTCAATCTCGCGAAATTCAATTGAAGGATGTGGAGCGCGGCCTCGTCGACTTCCCTGCAATTCTTGACGAACGCGAAGTCTTTCTCTGCTGGGAGAAAGCTGAAGATAACATAACCCACTGGCACGACATCGACACAGGTTTTGCTGGGCGAAAACCATTGTGGGAAGCCCGCGAGGATTGACACTGAGGTTGGTATCGTATAAAAGGTCTCCCGATTTTTCTGACAACGCAAATACAATGATAAAGGTAAAAAACCTCCGCAAAACGTTCGGCACAAACGTCGCAGTGGACGGCATCAGCTTCAACGTGAAACAAGGCGAGGTGCTTGGCTTTCTCGGCCCTAACGGCGCGGGCAAATCCACCACCATGCGGATGATCACCGGCTATCTCGTGCCCGACGAAGGCAGCGTGACCGTCGGCGAATTCGACATCGTGGAATCCCCCACAAGCGCCAAGTCGCTCATCGGTTATCTGCCGGAAAATGCGCCGAGCTATCCGGATATGACCGTGCAGGGCTTCCTGCGCTTCACCGCCGAGATCCGCGCCCTCACCGGCGCGGAACGCGACAAAGCCGTGGACGCCTCCATCGATACTTGCTCGTTGCAACCGGTTCGGCATCAAAGCATCGACACACTTTCCAAAGGCTTTCGCCATCGCACCTGCCTCGCGCAATCGTTGCTGCACGATCCCGAAGTGCTGGTGCTCGATGAACCCACCGACGGCCTCGACCCCAATCAAAAACACGAAGCCCGCCAGCTCATCAAGCGCTTGGGCGAAACCAAAGCGGTGATTTTTTCCACCCACATCTTGGAGGAAGTTGATGCTGCCTGTTCCCGCGCCATCATCATCGACAACGGCAAAATCGTCGCCAACGGCACGCCGGACGAATTGAAAAAGAAAACCAAATCCGGCCGGCTGGATGATCTGTTCCGCGAACTCACGATGTCCGAGACCAAAGTAAAGGAGGCCGCTTAAATGAATTCCCCGTTGCGAAACATTTTCACCCTCGCCAAGCGCGAATTCTCTGGATACTTCACCACGCCGGTGGCTTATGTTTTCCTCGTCATCTTTTTGCTGATGACCGGTTTCTTCACCTTCATGCTGGGCATGGATTTATTTGACCGTAACCAGGCCTCTCTCGAGTCGTTCTTCACTTGGCATCCGTGGCTATATTTATTCCTCGTGCCGGCGGTGGCGATGCGGCTGTGGTCAGAGGAAAAACGCACCGGCACGCTCGAGCTACTGCTCACGCTGCCGGTCACCGCGTGGCAAGCGGTGCTGGCAAAGTTTCTGGCGTCATGGGTGTTTTTGATTCTCGCACTCGCTCTGACTTTTCCGGTTTGGATCACCGTCAACAAACTCGGCTCGCCCGACAACGGCGCAATCTTATGCGCTTACATCGGTAGCGCCTTGATGTCCGGCGCGTACCTCGCCATCGGTTGTATGACCTCTGCGCTCACGCGGAACCAAGTGGTCAGCTTTATTCTCTCGGTGGTGATTTGCTTGTTCACAATTCTGGCCGGCTTCGCGCCGGTCACCAACTTTATGGCCGGCTTGTTTCCGGATAGCCCTGGCGTGGTTGAGTTTGTAGCCAACCTGAGCGTGATCACGCATTTTGAATATTTCCAGCGCGGCGTATTGGACTTTCGGGATTTACTGTTCTTCGTTTCAGTCATCAGCTTCGCCTTGTATGTTACGGGCGTGATTGTTCGAAGCGCGCAAGAGTCGCGCTCAATGGGTAATTATTCCTACTCTTTTGGCTTCGTGGGGCTGGGTGCGCTCATTCTAATTGCGGCCAACGCCATGACTGAGCAAGTCCGCTGGAAGGCCGATCTCACCGAGGGAAATATTTACACCTTATCCGAAGGCACAGAGCGAATCCTGTTGCGGTTGAGCGATGACCGCGGCAAGGAGCAAGACGCCTTCAAGCTGGAGGTGCGTTTATACCAAACACGCGACAAACGTGTGCCGAACAACCTCACCCGCTATGCCAAACGCGTGGAGGATATGCTCAATGAATACGTGAGTTTGGCAGGCAAGATGGTGAAAGGGGGCAACGCGCCTTTGCTGTTACATCGCATCAACGTACAGCCCGATTCCCCCGAGGAAGATCAAGCCATCAAGGATAACATCGAAAAATTTCCTATCGGCCCGGAAGAATTTGCTTATCTTGGGTTATCACTCAGTTATGCCGATCGCACGGAAAAAGTGGATTTGCTGGTCTCAGGCCAAGGCGGTCGCTCCCTACGTTCAGAAGTAACCTTGGAATATGAAATCTCCCGCGCCATTACCCGTTTATTAAAAACAAAAGACGACCGGGTGGTAATTGGGATCATGGCGCCCCCTTCCGTTCAGGTGATGGGCGGCCTGCCGCACGGCATCCCGCCGCAAATGGCAATGCAGCGCGGCATGCAGCCAAGACCGCCGTGGGCGCTCATCCAACTATTGCAGCGTGAATACGACGAAGTGCGCACAGTAGATTTTAACTCCGGCATTTCACGCAATGATCAAAGCGAAGAGCAATCGCTCATTGAGAGCGACATCAATATGCTGTTGGTCATTCACCCGCAAAACATCAGCGAACGCGCCCAGTTCGCCATCGACCAGTACGTGCTTAATGGCGGGAAAGTGGTGGCTTTTCTCGATCCTTTTTATGGGTTTTCCACCGGAGCAATGGGCGGTCGCGGCCCTGCGGACAGTTCATCCACTCTCAGCAAATTGCTCCCCGCGTGGGGGTTGCATTTTGATAATTCACACGTCTTAGCTGACATGGATAACCCGTTTCGTCGGGATCCGCGTGAATCAGAAGTATGGCCAACATGGGTAGAGTTGCCCAAAAAGAGCCACAGCCAATCTGAAATCATCACGCAGGATTTAGGCACAGTGAGCGTGCTGCATATTGGCTCGTTTACCGGTAAGGCATCAGACAAGGGACTCACACAGGTCAACCTGTTCAACAGTTCCACCAACGCCATGCGGCTAAACACAAAAACCTCCGCCGGCACCGCCACCAACGCTACGGCGCTTCTACCGTTGCCTCCTTTTGCAGCCGCGCAAAATAAGATTGCCCGCACGTTTAAAGGCAGCGGCAAATCCAGTGTGTTGGCCGTAAAACTCACTGGCAAATTTACCACCGCATTCCCGCAAGGCGATCCTGAAGCCATGCCGCCCGCAGACGCCAACGCGACTGTGCCGAAAGATGCCGCCCTTAAATCCGTGCGCGAAAACGCTTTACCGGTGGTGGTGTTGGTGGGAGATGTGGATTTGCTGAATGACCAATTAGCAGCCCAGCCGATGAGGGATGCCTTCGGGCAGTTCGTCGGATTTCGCAACAGCAACCTTACCTTTGTGATGAATCTAGCGGATTACCTTACCGGCGATGAAGACCTCATCCGCGTCCGCAGCCAATCCCAGCGCGATCGCCCGTTGGAATTGCTTGATCGCATGATTGAGGAGAAAACACGGGCTATTCAAACTGAACTGGATAAACTAAAAGATCAAATCACCGAAGCAAATAAGCAGTATGATACAGCTCAAAGGGAATTTGGCGAAAGCCAGCAAAAAATGTTAATGTCCGCCGAGCTCGTGGGAGAGAATGTCGTGGTCAACGAAAGCGAACTCCTCAAGACAAAAGCCGCCCACAAGGAATTGCAGGTGAAAATCAAGAAAGCAGAGGAAGTAAGGAAGGTGGCCCGCACCGCCGTTCGCAAAAAAAATTCTGAGCTCAGAGAGGAAATCAACGCCCTCAAGTTTCGCATTAAATGGGCCAACATTCTCATCATGCCCGCGCTGGTGGCACTCTTCGGA
>CAUZWB010000041.1:0-10397 GCA_963583525.1 Verrucomicrobiia bacterium
TGCTTTGGGATGACCACTCCGTGCGAATCCGCGCTACGCGGCAGGCAGAAATGAAAGCGAAGGCCATCAAAATTGGCGGCCACACAATGCGGTTTGAATTTTTTGTGTACGGCAAAAAACCAACCGGCGGACGCAGCCTGTACATTTCGTTGCACGGTGGCGGGAAGGCCCCGGAGCATGTCAACGACAGCCAGTGGAACAACCAAAAACGCCTTTACCAGCCCGCCGAAGGCATCTACGTGGCACCGCGCGCGCCGACTAACACTTGGAATCTCTGGCATCAGGGCCACATCGACGGTCTGTTCGCCCGACTGATTGAAAATTTTATCGTGTTGCACAACGTGAACCCAAATCGCGTTTATCTGATGGGGTATTCCGCTGGCGGCGATGGGGTTTATCAACTTGCTCCGCGCATGGCTGATCGTTTCGCCGCTGTCGCCATGATGGCTGGCCATCCCAATGAGACTTCCCCGCTTGGCTTGCGCAATGTCGCCTTTACTTTGCACGTGGGCGAACGCGATGGCGGGTTCAACCGAAACAAGGTTGCCGCAAACTGGAAAACCCAACTCGCTGCTCTGCGCAAGGCCGACCCCAAGGGTTACATTCATCACGTTAAAATCCATGCCGGCCTTGGCCATTGGATGAACCGCCGCGATGCGGTCGCGGTCCCTTGGATGGCCCGGCACACGCGCAATCCGCTACCCGCCCGAATCGTTTGGAAACAGGACGACGTGCGTCATCCGGATTTTTATTGGCTCGCCGTGCCGGAAAACGAGACCGGTGGCCGTCCACAAATCACCGCCATGATTGAAAAACAACTTATCACGTTGGACGGGCCGGCGGGTAAGACGGTTTATGTTCGGTTGAATGACAAGCTCGCCGATCTCGAACAATTTGTTACAGTCTTCGCCAACGGCAAAAAAATATTCACCGGCAACCCCAAGCGGACCATTGCTTTGTTGGCCCAAACACTGTCGGCCCGCCATGATCCGCACTTGATGTTTAGCGCGCAGATTAAAGTGAAGTTGGCGGCCCGCCCTTAATGCAAGCGGGGATGGACACCATGGCTCGAACGACTAAATACTTCCCGTGAATACGCCGCGACACTCCTCCAGAAAAATTACTCCTCTCACCGCGGCCTTGGCATTCTTGATGATGATCTGCGGGCTTGAGGCCGCGCCGGATATTCGAACCGTGAAGGCGGATCTCGTGCTGCCGCCGCTATCTAAAGGAGCGCCCGCGGTCGGGAAACGTGTTAAACAAACTCATTCTGATTGGCGGGATACGAAAGTTTACCATGTACTGTTCCTGCCGCGAGACTGGAAGCCGGAAGCGAAGCTGCCCGTGATCGTGGAATTCGCCGGCAACGGGCCTTATCGCAGCCGGTTTGGTGATGTGAGTACAGGCAATCCGGAGGGCAGCAAAATGGGTTTCGGAATTTCCGGTGGCAACGGGTTCATTTGGGTTTGCCTGCCTTACCTGAATAATGCCGGCACACACAACGTAACGCAATGGTGGGGCAATGCGCCGAAATACGATGTACGACCCACGGTGGAGTATTGCAAAAAAACGGTGCCGTGGATTTGCAAACAGTACGGAGGCGATCCCGGGCGCGTCATCCTCTGCGGTTTCTCACGCGGGGCAATCGCCTGCAATTTTGTTGGGCTTCACGACGACGCGATCGCCAAACTTTGGCGCGCGTTCGTACCCTATAGTCATTACGACGGCGTGAATGAGCGTTGGGGGTATCCCGGCGCGGATCGCAAATCGGCTTTGGTACGGCTAAAGCGCTTGGGAGATCGACCGCAGTTTATCTGTCACGAAGGCAACGGCATCGTGGCCACCCGGCGCTGGGTGGAAACCACCGGGATCAAGAGCCCGATCGCGTTTCGCCCCACTGGTTTTCGCAACCATAATGACGCTTGGCTATTGCGCCCCAGCCCCTCCCGCAGGGCACTGCGTCACTGGTTGAGCAGCACACTTGCAAATTAGCTATTGCACGATATGGGCCACGAAGGTAGGCTCATCGGCTATGAAACCCATTAAACATTACTCCACTCGGATGGCGCTGGCCGTCATGTTTTCTACGCTGTTCGTGAGCACCGCCCTGGCCGAAGAAGGCTGGCTGGTCGATTTCGAAAAAGCCAAAGCCCAAGCCGCCAAGGAAGGCAAGCCCATCCTCATGGAATTTACCGGCTCGGACTGGTGCCCGCCCTGCAAAGCACTGCACAAAAATGTGTTGGTGAAAGACATCTTCAAAAATGAAATGCCCAAGCATTACATTTTGCTGAAGCTCGACAGCCCGCGTGATAAATCCAAAACCACCGATGCTGAAAAAGCGCAGTACAAAGAACTGTCCGCCGAATATAAAGTGCGTGGCGTGCCGTCGATTTTCCTTACCGACGCCGAAGGCAAACCGTTCTTTTCCAACTCCGGCTATAGCGGTCAATCCGCTGACGAATGGGTGGAACAAATGGTCGGCAAATCCCGCATCCCCAAGACATTGGCCAAGGCCGGAAAAGCTAAGGGCATCGAGCGCGCCAAGCTGCTCGACACCGCGCTGACGCTGATGGGCTCCAAATTCGCCAACGAAAGCCACGGTGAAAAGATTGATGAAATCATCAAGCTCGACACCAAGAACAAAGCTGGCCTCAAAGTAAAATACGAAGGCGCCCGTAAGGCTGTCGTATTCAAGGATGCGCTCACGCAAATCATGAGCGACAATCGCGGTGCCAAGACCGAGGTGCTGATCGCCAAAGTCGATGCTCTGGTGAAAGAAGAAAAAGCCACCGGCGAATCCCTGCAACAAGCGTTGTTTATGCAATCCTCCATCATGTTCCAAGCTAAGAAAAAAGATGAGGCCGAGAAGCTCCTGATCAAGGCCCAAAAAGCCGCGCCCAAGTCCGACACGGCGAAGCGAATTAATGGCATCCTCAAGAAGTTCTTCGGTAAGAAAAACTCCATCTAGCACCGGACACCCAACTCAAATTCACCCAACGGGGCAGGGCAACCTGCCCCGTTTTTTATTGGCCCCTGTCAATAGTTCCCACTTGCCGCGCGCATCCACATTCGCGACAACCTTTGCAGGAGGTTTTTATGTGGAACACTATTCAGGAATACGCTCAGGAAAATCTGCCCATCCTCATTCACGTGTGGGGGCCGAAAATTTTAATGGCCGCGGGCCTACTCTTTGTCTTTTGGCTCGCCTCGCGCATTGCCCGCAAAACCATCTTCGCCGCCGGTGACAAAGCCTCCCTTGAATATTCCGTCGTGCGCCTGATGGCGATGGCCGCGCGCGTCACATTGCTCGTTGCCGGCCTCATCACCGCGCTCGGCACGCTGGGCGTGGATGTCTCCGCGCTGGTGGCCGGCTTGGGCTTGACCGGTTTTGCCCTCGGCTTCGCGGTGAAAGACACCATCTCCAACGTCCTCGCCGGTGTGCTGCTGCTCGTCTACCGTCCCTTTTCTAAAACCGACTACGTGGAAGTCAAAGGCATGGAAGGCGAAGTCACCGGGATTGACCTGCGCTATACCACCCTGCAAAACGAAGGCCAAAAAATCCTCCTCCCCAATTCTCTCCTCTTCACCAACCCCATCACCATCGGCAAACCCAAGAGCGACGAAGGGTAGGGCGCAAAGGTTGGGCGTGCTCTCCAAGCGCGCCGTGCGCGCCGAGGCGGTTTCGGAGAAACCGCCCTACCCGGGCACGGCGGTTACATTTTTACAACCCGAACTCCTGCGGCTTTCTTTGACTTTGGCTCGAGTCCTTTCAACGTTTTGGCGTTGGGCTTTTGCATTCCAATTTTTACGGTGTGGTTGCCTTTGGAATAGACACGGGGTTGGAAGCGGCTGTTTTGGGCGCGGGTGGTGTAAATGACTTCGCCGGTTTTTTCTTCGATGACTTGGATGACGGGGTTTTGGCCTTTGGCGAATTTTAATTCGGGCAACCAACCGGCGACTTTGCGGCCGTCGTTGGCTTCTTCGGCAACGGTGATGGGCCAACCGGGGAATTGAGCCTTGTCGCCATCGGCCACATCGCAGAAGCGCGGCCAGCATTCGAAGATGATTTCGCGGGTTTTTTTGTTGAAGCGCGCGATGCCGTAGCCGTCGGCGCGTTTCTTTTCGTCGTTGCGGTTCTCAGGGTTGGCGTAGGCGAGCATCGAGATTTTGTTGCCGAGGCCGTCCTTGAAATCGCCGGTCCACGGTAGCGGACTATTGGGCACGGGATTGGGGCCGGCTTTTTCATCGAGCGGATGCCACCAGCGCCCGTAAATAGTGTTCACCAACGCGGGCCCGGTGAAGCCGAAGGGGCCGTCGCCGTGTTCCTTGATGCCGTGTTTTACAACCACGGCGAGGTGTTGATCGCCGCACAGATGCACAGCGCGGGCACGGCGGATGATTTCCAACGCGCGGCGACTCGGCGTTTGCGGCCAGCCATTGCAATCGAGGTCGGCGAGCAACCGACTGTTAGGGCCGCCGTGCATGTGAACGGCGCCGCAGAAGGCGGTCTGCGAAAGGACGCATTTCATTTCGGCACCGGTCCAGTCGGCGGTCCAGTCGTTGAGAAATTTTTCCTGGCGCGGGCCGAGTAATTCTAATCCCGGTAAATCGATTTTTTTTGGATCGTATTTCGGATCGTTGATGTGATCGGGGCGCGGGCCCATCTTCGGGATTTTGCCGGCGGGGCCGGTCTTGAATTTGCGATCCTCGAGGATTGCAAAGTCTACGCCGCCAACGTTGAGGCGGGTGTAGTACACGCCGATGTTGCGTTGTACGGGCTTGGGATCGGCGGGGTCGGGCAGGTTCGAGGTTTGTTGGCGTTGGACTTGGTTGACGTATTTGACCGGATATTTATAACCGCCATCGGCGCCGCCGTTGAGCTTGGCTTGTTTGCCGCTCTCACCCCACACGTTGCCGTGGCCCACGTCGTGATCGTCGGGGATGCAAATGGCGGGGCGATCGCGAATGATGTCGCGGTATTGCATGCCGAACTCAATCCAACCGGTGGTGTGCTCGGTGTGGCGGTAGTGTTGGTCACCGCCGAAATAGAGTAAATCCGGGTCGTGATGGCGGAGGTTGTCGACGATTTCTTTGCGCGGCCCGCCGGTGCGGCTGGAGTTGCAGGAAAGATTGGCGACGACGATGGTTTCTTTTTCCGATGGGTCGCGCCGGATGAGTCCCTCGAATTCCGCCTTCGCGCCGTGGCATACGCGATACGGGACGTTCAGCGTGTTGTCCCATTTTTCGATGCGAAAATGCACGTCCCAGCCGGGGTAATGCACTTCGGCCTTGGCCGCCTCGACCCACAAACCGTTGCGCTTGAATTCGAGCCGCGCCTCGCGTTTTTCGCCGGGCTTGAGCGGGAAAAGTTGGCCAGTGATTTTCAGTACGCCATTCTGATGCGTGTAAATCGCAAACGCCACTACTTGATCGCGCGGCACATTGAGATTGGGCGCGGCGGCTTTGCGACCCCCCTTGAGCGGCACGCCGAGATTGCTCGGCCGTTTCCACCAATCGCCGGTGGTTAACGATTCCAGCCGTGCAAATTTGTCGCCAAAAGGCTTAAGGGCATCTTTCGCGTTGAGAAAATTCCGGGTGACCATCAGCGCTCCCGCGCCGGCCGCAGTTAATTTCAACGCCGAACGGCGTGTGATTTTTTTGTCGTTCATCATTAAAAATTATTTACGGCGCGGCGTGCGTTTGGGTTTGTGGATTCCGCCCTTGGGCATGATGGGGCTGGCCCAACCGGCGAGGTCGGAGGGCTTCACATTTTGCGCCTCTCCGCCAAAGGTGAACGGCGTGGGCTGAAAAGGGCCGACGAAGGCCACATTCATATCGGGCTTGATGTGCTGCTCAAGGCCCATGCACCAGAAAACGCCGTTGATGATGCAGCGGCGCACGCCTTCACTCACGATATCCTCCGAGGCGCCCTGCGTGCTGCAGAACACACGGCCTTCCTTGCCCGAGGCGGACTTGTAATTGCGCACCCAAATGGACGGGCTGGGCGGTTTGTTCGCGAGCGGTTTGCCATCGGGCTTCATCGAATCGAGCACTTGATTTTTGCCGAGAATCACCGAGCCTTTGATCGGCACCGCGCTGTACGCGCCGGCCAGCGCGTGCATCTCTTTCACACCGCGCATCACGGGATGATTCTCCTGCTCGGGCACCACAAACATCCGCGTGCTGTACCGATGATTGCTTCCATAATGCCCGGCCCCTTCGCGCGGACGCCACGTCTCGCCAAGAATTTGCCGGCCAAATCCCCAGTCGTATTCTTTGTTGCGCGAGTTGTAATTGTACTTCGCGTTTTTGCCCTTTAATCCGTTGAACGCGTGCGTGGTGGTGCGCAGGCCAAGCACCGGTCCGCCGCGGTCGAGGTAGTCCGTGAAATGCTTCATCGTCGCATCATCCGGACGCAGAAAACGCAGAAAGAGAAACATCATGTCCGCGTCTTTCAACGCCTCCATGCCGGGTACATTGGAAGAACCGGCCTTGATGTGGCCCTTGTCATCCAAGCCAAACAGCACCGTGCACTTGAAGCCATAACGCTTGGCCAAAATGCGTGCGATGGCGGGACAGGTTTCCTCGCCGCGATACTCGTGGTCGCTCGCGATGAAGACGATGTGCTTGCCCTTGCCGGGCCCCTCGGTGCCCTCGTACACCAGCGGATTGGCCAGCGCGGTGGCGGCCAAACCCAGGACGAGTGTGATTGCGATGTGAATTTTTTTCATGTTGTTTTACTGTTAAATAGTTAGCGCAGCACGGCCACGGTAAGTTTCCGGTAGTCAATGGACATTACGCGGTTGCCGTGCAGCTGGATGCCGATGGGCCCCTCAGCGATGGCCGAGGCACTGCTGTACGTCATCACCAGTTCCCCCTGCAGCCACACCTTGTACTCCTTGCCAATGGCTTGAATCATCATCTGGTTCCAGCCCTTCGGCTTGAGCAGCTTCTTGATGTCCTTCGCTTCCACCGGATAGCCCTTGCCGGGAATGTACGGCGAGCAGGTCATGTCGCGCTTGAGCGAGCCGCTGATGCCGATCTGGATCTGGTCGGCATTGCGCACGTGCACGCCGCTGTCCACCACGCCCTCGCCAAAGCGAAACTCAAACTGCATGATAAAATCGCGGTATTTTTTCTTCGTCCACAAAATCGACCCCTTTTTCTTCGGCCCATTCTGGATTTTCAAAACCCCATCCACCGCCTTGTACCACCCGGCCGCCTCGTTGCCCTTCGGCACCGCCCAGCCCGCGAGGTCTTTCCCATTAAAAATCGAAGCCGGCTGCGGTTGCCCAAAAACTCCGCCCGCCAACCACAGCGACACCACACCAAAAATCAACTTGAATTGCATGCGCCCAGTGTGCCCGATTGCCCGCGCGACGCAAGTCTGCAGCACGTTTTACTCATTGACCATCGCCAAATCCCGCCCGAAGCTCGCCGCCCATGACCATCCGCACCATCCTCATTTGCCTGCTCATCCTGACCGGAAATCTCGCTGCCCAAAAACCGCCCTACGACAAACCGCCCGCGGTGAAGCCGCCGTACCATCGCGTGCGTTACGAGGCTTCGGTAAAGCCGGGCGAGCTTATTTTCCCCGTGCAATATACCGTGTGGATTCCGGCGGGTGTGAAGACGCTGCGCGGGGTGATCGTTCATCAACACGGCTGCGGCGAGGGCTCGTGCAAATCCGGACAGACGGGGGCTTTCGATTTGCATTGGCAGGCGCTGGCGAAAAAGCACGGGTGCGCATTGCTGGCGCCGTCTTATGAGCAACCGCAAAAGGCCGATTGCCAAATGTGGTGCGACCCGCGCAACGGCTCCGACGCCACCTTCCGCAAGGCCCTCGCCGACCTCGGCAAACGCAGCGGCCATCCCGAACTGGCCATGGTACCGTGGGCGTTGTGGGGGCACAGCGGTGGCGGACATTGGGCTGGCGGCATGGTGATGCTGCATCCGAAGCGCGTGGCCGCCGCGTGGCTGCGCTCGGGTGTCCCTTTGTTTGAAGTGAATCCGGAACGCAAACTCATTAAGCCGCACGCTTTGCCAAAGGCCGCGCTCGGTGTGCCGATGATGTGCAACCCCGGCACGAAAGAAGGCGTTACGGTAAAGGACGGTCGCTTCGCCAAAGTGTGGCCGGCGAATGAAACTTTTTTCAAAACCGTGCGCGGGCGCGGTGGATTGATTGGCGTGGCGGTTGACCCGCTTGCCGCGCACGAATGCGGCAACCAGCGTTATATGGCCATCCCGTGGTTGGACGTCTGCCTCGCCGCGCGATTGCCCGCTAAGTCCAGCCAACCGCTCAAGCCGATGCCGACTCAAAAGGCTTGGCTCGCTCCTTTGCTCGGCAAAACCGCCGTCCCCGCCGCGGCGTTTCAAGGCGACAAGTCAAACGCCGTTTGGCTGCCCAACGCCGCCATCGCGCGCCAGTGGAAGCAATACGTGAAGGACACCAAGATCGTTGACCGCACCCCGCCACCCGCGCCGACAAATTTGAAAATCAAAGGTAACATGCTGACGTGGCAAGCGGAGGCCGACCTCGAAAGTGGTCTCTCCCATTTCATCATCCTGCGCGACGGCAAACCCATCGCCACCGTGCCCGAGACGCCCAGCAACCGCTTCGGCCGCCCGCTCTTTCAGGGCCTGCAATATAGCGATACGCCGACCGTGCCATTGATGAAAATGGAGTACACGATCAAGGATACCGATCAACTCTCCAAAAGCGCTCACAAGGTCGTGGCCGTGAATACGGCGGGGCTGAAATCCAAGTGAGTGCGAGCATTCGGTCTGTGGTGCCTTGCTAAACTATTGGTGGTAAGCAACGGCCGGTCGAGGCACGGCATTCTTCACTCAAAACCTTTGACTGGCTACGGAGCTTGATTTGGCTAATCCTCGGCAGATCCAATGAAGCACGGCATCGTCTACCTATCGTTGCTCCTCCTCGGGCGGGCTAACCTGCAAGATGCGCCGGTGTAGCAGGTGGTGGGGCCGATCCAGAAACTGAAACAAAAAATGAAACGACTGCAAACCCAGTTCAAAGTGCCTTCACTCAACGATTTATAAATGACATGAACCGTACCCATACCCTCCTCCCCATCGCTTTCTTGGCGATCCTGTTTGCCGCTCAAACTGGATTCAGTGCCAAGCGGCAACCGCCGCCGGTTCGGAAATTTGATGCACCGGACGCGCCCAAGTTCATTCGTCTGGATGCCAAGCCCGGACTGAACCCGCCGGTGGCGGCCAACGGGAATTACCTCATCGGCCCCGAGTACCAACAGGCTCCCGCGCGCAAGGCGAACCCCGACGTCCCGCAGGGCAAGGTGCAGCAGTTCACCATTGATTCCAAGACCACCAAGCTGCTCAACCCGGGCATTGCGCGAAAGGTGTTTGGCACAGTCGATCCGAAAAACCCCAAGACCTTGATCGTGGACACACACAAGATTGATTACGTCCGGCAGATCACCGTTTATGTCCCGGCCCAATACCGGCCGGGCAGCAAGGCACCCTTCATCGTGATGCATGACGGGCCCAAGGGAAAACCTAACCTCTCCATCCCACGCATCCTCGATAATTTGATCGCCCAAAAACGGATCCCGGCCCAGATCGCCATCATGATCGCCAATGGCGGCGGCGACGCCCAAGGCCACCAGCGCGGCAAGGAATACGACACCATGTCCGGTCTCTTTGCCGAATACATCGAGACGGAGGTGCTGCCCTTGGTGGAGAAGAAGTGCCACGTTCAGCTTACGAAGAATCCCGATGGCCGCGCGGTGATGGGCAGCAGTTCCGGCGGATCGGCCGCGCTGATCATGGCGTGGTACCGGCCCGACCTGTACCGCCGCGTACTGACCACCTCCGGCACGTTTGTGAACCAGCAATGGCCTTTCGATCCCAAGACGCCCGGGGGTGCGTGGGATTTCCATGACACGCTCATCCCCAACACGCCCAGGAAACCGCTCCGCATCTTTCTGGCCGTGGGCGACCGCGACAGCTTCAACCCCAATGTCATGCGCGACGGCATGCACGACTGGGTCGAAGCCAACCACCGCATGGCCAAGGTCCTCAAAGCCAAGGGCTACGATTACCAATACCTCTTCTGCCAAAACTCCGGCCACGGCATCCGCAACGCCAAGGCGCAATTCCTCCCCCACGCCCTCGAATGGGTCTGGCACGGTTACAACGCGAAGCAAGTGAATCAACCCAAGCCGGGATCGCCCCACGATCCGCAGGCCTCCAAGCCGAGGGTAAACAACGAGAAGCCGGGCAATCGCAGGCAGGTGAAGCGCGTGCACCCGCATGCCCTCAAGCTCATCCTCCAAGGCAAGAAAAAGGAGGCCATCGCTTACCTGAAGGAGACCTCCGCTTTTCAGGTCAACCGCGGGCACACTCAGTTGCTGCTG
>CAUZWB010000042.1:0-10368 GCA_963583525.1 Verrucomicrobiia bacterium
GGTTATGGCGGCGTTCGCGGCTGGGGCGTTCCCGGTACGCCGAGCATGCTGGCCAACAAGTCGGTGGACATGCGCCGCTTCTCGACGCTCACCATTCCGGGCCGCAGCGTGCACGTGCATCCGTCGCCGACCAAGGAGGTCATCATTTGGTGGCAGAGCCCGATGGACGGGAAGATTCGGCTGAGCGGATTTTTTGCGGACTCGGATGCAGTGTGCGGCAACGGCGCGGCTTGGCGGGTGGAGCTGATTGGGCGCGCGGGAGCGGACACGATTGCGCGCGGCGTTTTTGAAAACGGCAAGCGAAGCGCATTTGCGCCAAAGCAGAGTTTTTCTGTGCAGCCGGGCGACCTGCTCAAGCTCGTCATCAACGCGCGCGACCGTTCGCACGTGTGCGACACCACGCAGGTGGCGGTCACCATTACCGAGACGGCCGGCAAAAAGCGCGTGTGGGATTTGGCGAAGGAAGTGGTCGACCGCGTGCAGGACAGCAATCCGCTGGCGGACTTGCTCGGCAACGCGGCGGTGTGGCACTTCGGCGAGTCGGCCTCGGCCAAGCCGGCGCAGAGTGTGATCCCCGCCGGCTCGGCGCTGGCGCAATGGCGCGCGGCGGTGGCGGGCAAACGGCCCGCGGCGGAAATTGAAAAACACGCGGCGGCCGTGCAGCGCGTTCTGGGCGTTGAGCAGTTGCCCACAACGGCGGCGGACAAGGCGATGGTGGCAAAATTCAACGAACCCAACGGGCCACTGAAATGGCTCGCGCTCTCAACCGGGAAAATTGCGCCGGCGGACATCGAGGCGCGCGCGCCGACGGTCCTGGAATTCAAATTGCCCGCATCCCTCGCGGCGGGTGGGGAAGTGGTGGTTTCCGCCACGTTGCATCCGCAAAAAGGGGAGGAGGGCACCGCACAGTTTCTGGCGTCGCTCACCCGGCCGGACGCCAGAGCGCTGGCCAGCCAACCCATCGTGGCGGTGGCGGGCAAGGCCGGCATGAAGCGTGTGGAAAAGGCGTATACGGATTTCTGCGAGCTGTTTCCCGCGGCGATGTGCCACTCGCAAATCGTGCCGGTGGATGAGGTGGTGACGATGATTTTGTTTCACCGCGAGGATCAGGCGCTGGCGCGATTGATGCTCAGCGACACGGAGGCCGCGCGGCTGAACCGCTTGTGGGACGAGTTGTTTTTCGTGGCACAGGAACCGTTGCTGCGGGTGGTGAGCCACGAGCAGCTTTACGAGTTCGCCACGCAGGACCGGAAGGATTTGTTGGCGCCACTGGAGGCGCTGCGCATCCCCACGCGCAAACGCGCCGAGGCCTTCCGCGCGCGCCTGAAAAAAACCGAGCCCATCCACCTCGCCGCCGCACTGGAACTGGCCGAGCGGGCGTGGCGGCGGCCCTTGGCGGAGAATGAAAAAAAGGATTTGCGCGGGCTGTACGAGACGCTGCGCAAAAAGGATTTGCCGCATGAGCGAGCCATCCAGCTGGTGCTGGCGCGGGTGCTCACCTCGCCGGCGTTTTTGTATCGGCTGGAGCTGCCGGCCGCCGTGAAAGGCAAGCGCTGGGCGCCGGTGAGCAATCGCGAGCTGGCAAATCGGCTGAGTTATTTTCTGTGGTCCACGATGCCGGATGAGCCGCTGCAGCGCGCGCTGAATGGAAAGATCCCCTTGGACGCCCGCGTGGTGGCGGAGCAGGCGCGGCGCATGCTTGACGACCCTCGCACGCGCCGATTGGCGGTAGAGTTTGCCTGCCAATGGCTGGGCATCCGGGAGTTTGATGCGGACGATGGGAAGAATGAAAAATTGTATCCGCAATTCGTCAATCTGCGCGGCGCGATGTACGAGGAGAGCGTGCGCTTTCTCGAGGATTTGTTTCGCAAGGACGGCTCGATCCTCGATTTGCTGAGTGCTGACCACATGTTCTTGAACGGGACGCTGGCGAAGCATTATGGCATCGGCGGCGTGAGCGGTGCCGATTGGCGGCGTGTTGAGGGCGCTCGGTCGAAGGGGCGCGGGGGAATCCTTGGCATGGCGACGGTGTTGGCCAAGCAATCGGGCGCCTCGCGGACGAGCCCCATCCTGCGCGGCAACTGGGTTTCGGAAACGCTGCTGGGAGAGCGCCTGCCCAAGCCGCCGGCGAATGTGCCGCAGTTGCCGGAGGGTGTGCCGGAGGGTTTGACGGCGCGGCAGTTAATTGAAAAACACAGTAGTGTTGCCGCCTGTGCCAAGTGCCATGCTCGGATTGATCCGTATGGCTTTGCGCTGGAGCAGTACGATGCGATTGGTCGGCGACGCCCGAACCCGGTGGACACGAAAACGAAACTGGTCGACGGCAAAACCATCGAGGGCCTCGCCGGCCTGCGCGGGTACTTGGCCAATGACCGGCGCGAGGCGTTTGTGCGGCAGTTCTGCAAAAAACTGCTCGGCTACGCGCTGGGCCGCGAGGTGGTGCTTTCGGATGAGCCGTTTCTGGTGGAAATGCAAAAGCGCTTGGCCAAGAATGGCTACCGCTTCAGCGTGGCGGTGGAGATGATTGTGACAAGCGAGCAGTTTCGGAGCATTCGGAGTGTGCCGGCGGCAAAAGATAATTGAAAAAAATCAAAACAAAGTTAGTCTAAAAAACAGCGATCGGAAAGATGATGAAACACGATATTACACGACGGACGATGTTGCGCGGGTTAGGGGTGACGATGGCGTTGCCTTGGATGGAGAGCGTGCGGGTGTGGGGCGACACGAAGAAGGGCGCGAAGAAGGCGAGCGAGGCACCGGTGCGCATGGCGATTTTGTTTTCCGGCTGTGGCTATCATACCAAGGAATGGTGGGCGAAAGGCGAGGGCAAGGACATGCAGCTCGGGAAGGTGCTCGCGCCGCTGAATGATTTTCGCGAGAAGATGGTGTTCATCCGCGGTCTGTATAACAAGGAGGCGCTGAAGGGGAACATTCACAGTTCGCAGACGGGCAACCTGCTCTCCGGCGCGCCGCTGGCCTCGGGCGGGCGGATTCAGTCCGGCACCAGCGTGGACCAATACGTGGCGCAGCGTATCGGGCGGCAGACGAAGGTGCCGAGCTTGGTGCTCGGTTGCGAGAAGGCGAATCCCGGCGTGCACAAAAATTATTCGCTGCTGTACAGCTCGCACATTTCGTGGAGCAGCCCGAACACGCCCACGCCGCTGGAGGTGTACCCGGCGCTGGCGTTTGACCGGTTGTTCAAGGACAAGACTCAGGCGGGCGACCAAAGCGTGCTGGATGCCGTGCTCGGTGACGCGAAGGATTTGCGCCGCAACATCAGCCGACTCGATCAGCAGAAGCTCGACGAGTATTTGAACTCCGTCCGCGAGGTGGAGCAGCGCATCGAGAGCGCCGGCCAACGCGGCGAGCTGCAGGGCTGGCGGCCGACGCTCGCCAAGCCAAACATCCCGCGCCCGAAGGACGGCTACCCGCAGGACATCGTGGAGCACATGCGGCTGATGAGCGACCTGCTCGTGCTCGCCTTCCAGACCGACACCACACGCATCTGCACGCTGAAGCTCAACAACGACCACGGCACGTTGCGCTTCCCGCACATCGGCGTGGATTACATGATCCACCATCTTCTCTCGCACACCGACAACGCCGACTGGCTGAAGGTGAACCAGTTTTTCCTCGAGCAAATGGCCTACATCGCCCGCCGGCTCGACGGCATCCAGGAAGGCCCCCGCACCGCGCTGGACAACACAATGCTCATGCTCTGCTCCAGCATGCTCACCGGCCACCACAATGCCACGCAACTCCCCGTCGTCATGCTTGGTGGCGCCGGCGGCCGAATCAAGGGCGGCCGCAATCTCGATTACCTCAAGAACCCCAACCGCCAAATGAGCCGCTTGTTCATGAGCATGATGGACAAAATGAACGTCCGGCCAAAAACCTTTGGCGACGCGACCGCGCCGTTGGAGGAGGTGTAGATTTTTCAAGTTTTCGTTGCCCAATACCCACCGTGCGCCTAGCCTCGGCGGATGAACCGTCGCACTTTCATTCAAACCACCGGAGCGGCTGCGGCCGTGGCCGCCACTTCCACTCTTCACGCTGCTGACAAAAAACGGGAGCGGGCGAACAAGGGATTGATTTTCAAGTCCACCAAGTTTGGCGGGCGGGTAAACTTGAAACGGATGCGGTCGCTCAAGGAGCTGGGCTTCGACGGCATCGAGGGGAGCGCCCCCGGGATGGATATTGCGGGGTTGCGCAAGGCGTGCGCTGAATTGGAGCTGCCGATGCACGGGGTGGTTTATAATAAGCATTGGAACAAGCGGTTGTCTTCGCCGGACAAAGCTACGCGTGACGAAGGCCGCACGGGATTGGAGGCGGCGATTCGCGAATCGAAGGCGGTGGGTGGCTCGTCGGTGTTGTTGGTGCCCGGCGCGGTGAAGGGCGCCAACGAAACGCACGAGCAGGTTTGGGAACGCTCCATCACGGAGATTCGCAAGGTGATTCCGTTGGCCAGCAAGCTGGGGATTCATGTGCTCATCGAGACGGTTTGGAATGGCTTTTGCTACAAGCCGGTGCAGTTCCGCGACTATATAGATGAAATTAACAATCCATGGGTACAGGCGTATTACGACATCGGCAACATGCAGAAATTTGCGCCGAGCCACGAGTGGATACGCATTCTCGGCAATCGCAACGTGAAGCTGGACGTAAAGGATTGGGGCAAGAAAAACGGCTTCTGCCCGCTAGGCCAAGGCGATGTGGAATGGGATAAGGTACGTGCGGAGTTGAAGAAAATTGGCTTCTCCGGATGGGTCACCCGCGAGGGCAGCGATGGCGGCGACGATAAAACGGCAGTGCTGATGGACGAATTATTGGATCTTTAGTTTGCCGTTTAGCCTGCGGTTGCCCTTTAGCCTGCCAAATCCAGAACGATTTTGAATTCCAGCCCGGTGGGCTTGCGGTTTTGGCAGGCGACGGTTCCGTTACAGGCGGTGACGCAGGTTTTCACGATGGCGAGGCCGAGGCCTACGCCGCCGGTATCGCGGCCGCGTGATAGTTCAGGGCGGTAAAAGGGGTCAAAAATCCTCGGCAACGATTCCTCCGACAAGCCCGGGCCGCAGTCGGTGATTTTGAGTGCGATGCGGTCGCCATCGGTTTTTGCGGTGATGGAAATGGGCCCAGCTTCGCTAGCGTACTGCATGGCGTTGCGGAGCAGATTTCCCAGTGCGAGGGAGAGCCGTTGCGGATGGGCGATGACGCGGAGTTCTTCGTCGATGGAAATATTGAGTGAGGCGGATTCGCCGCATTCGCGCTGGGCGATTCGGTCGATCAATTCGCGCAGGGGCACCGGTTCCAGCTCGATGGATTTGGGTTTCACGTTTTCCTGCGAAAACAGCAGCAATTCATTCACCAATTCAGACATATGCCCCACTTCGTCCTGCACATTCTGCACGTATTTTTTTTGCTGATCATCTGCGCGTTGGTCGAGGATGCCGAGCGCGACTTGAATGCGCGCGATGGGGGAGCACAGCTCGTGAGAAATATCGCCGAGGAAACGGCGCTGGCCTTTGACGAAACCATCGAGGCGGTCGGCCATGAAATCTACGGCGTGGCCCACGCGGCCGATTTCATCCGTGCGCGCGGTGCCAACGCGGACATCGAATTTGCCTTCGGCAATCATCTCGGTGGCGGCGGTCACCTCCGCAATAGGTTGAGTGATGTTGCGCACCATCGGCAGCCAAAATAATGCCGACAACCCGATCGCCACGAGCACGATAGTAATCCACGGCAACGGCTCGGCAAAGATGCCCTGTCCGCCGCCGGTTTCTGACATCGTGAGCAGCGTGGCCATCCAATACGTCTGCGGCGGCTGCCCGCGGCTGCCTTGTCGGCTGCGGCGCAGGCGGGTGAGGTCGAGGTCTTCTTCGGGCAACTCCTCCGTGCCGGTTTGAATGCGGACGGGAATCTCCACGCCGGCCCAGTGGCGCGTGGGGTTGGCGGTGCGTAGCGGTGGGATAATCACCGAGCCGGCCGCGCCGGGCGGTGATGGCAAAGGGGGTAATGGCGATGCTGTACCGGAGCCGGGCGGGATGCGGAAAAATCCCCGCAGCTCATTAGTGGTCAACTGGCCGTCGTGGTTGGCATCGGCTTCGGCGATGAGCCGGCTGAGGCGTTCGGGCGAAAGCTGTCCGCTTGGGCGTCGGAATGTGAGTGAGGAAATCCGGCTAAAGCGCTGGACGATATTCGTGTATTTTTCCCGTTGGACTTTATCGAGGAGGGTTGAGATTTTTTCCGAATAATCGCTCATCACTTTCTGGCGCGCCGCGCTGAATTTTTCATTGCGTTCTTCGCGTGGCAAATCACGAAAGCCGGGGACATTTAAAATGGCGCGATGGGCCTGTTCGCGTTCGCCTCGTGCCGCCTCGTAGCGGGTGATTTGTTCCGGGCTCAGGCTCAGCTCTTTATAAATCCAACTATTCTGATTGGGCCTGCGGGATGTTGGGCGATTGGCAATGCTTTGGAGTTCCTCGTTCACCGATTTGGGAAGTTTCAATGCAGGCCCGGCGAGGCGCTTGCTGTTGGCATCGAGCAGCACGAAGGTGACCTTATGCAGGTCGGCATGTTTTTGGAGCACGGCATCCCAGTTATCACGGCGTTCTTTGATTAGCTGATCGGCAATTAACTTGGCCGCCGCCTGCACGCGGAATTCATCCTGCTTGGTGGAGGCCGCGCCGGGATCCAATTGCAGTGCCTGCACGCCCCACACCAGCACGCCAATCAGCGCGAGGTTCAGGAAAAACCAAATCAGAATCTTGGTGAAGAGTGTGCCGGGAATGTTCATATAAAAATTATTGCTTAATCATCATGTAACCGACCGAGCGGATGGTTTGGATGAAGGTGGGTGCCTTGGGATCGTCGCCGAGCTTTTGCCGCAGGGCGCTCACGTGGACGTCGATGGAGCGATCGAATACTTCGTAATCGCGTCCGGCCACGTCATCGAGAATTTGTTCGCGCGATTTCACTCGGCCGCGCGCGCGTGCGAGGCTCAGCAGCAGGTCGAATTCCAGCGAGGTTAGCTTCAGCGGCACATCGCCCAAGGCGACAGTGCGTGAGCCGGGCGAAATCACGAGGTTGCCGTTGGTGAGATTCGCTTCAACCTCCGTTGCGCTTCCCGCGTCAGTTTTCGATTGAGTTCGCCGCATCACCGCGCGCAACCGCGCCAACAGCTCGCGGGTGGAAAATGTTTTGGGCAAGTAATCATCCGCGCCAATTTCCAGTCCCACCACTCGGTCGGCCTCATCGCCGCGTCCGGTGAGCATCAGCACCGGCACATTGGATTGATGCCGAATGGCCTTGAGCACTTCAAAGCCGTCCATGCCCGGCAGCATCACGTCCAGAATCACCGCGTGGTAATCGCCGGCGAGCACCATCTCCAGCCCATCCGTCCCAGTGTTGGCGGAGGCCACATCGTACCCTAGCGGTGCGAGGTAATCGCCGATTAATTCGCACAGCTTCGGATCATCATCGATGATGATAATCGGCGTGGCCACCGTGGCGGATCCCGGTGCGGTGGCTTCCGGCTGGATGTTCATTGCTTGGCTCATTGCATGGTGATTCCTGCGTTCGAGAACAGCTTACCTTTTTTTGCGCGTTTTTTCCCTGAACTTTACAACACTTTACAATTTTCAGGCCTCGTTCACACAACTTCTTTACATCCATTGAGTCTAATTAATCAAGCAGATGCGATGCATCTCGGCTGACGAAAAACGAACTCGAGGAAAAAAATGAGCACAATAAGCACCATGATCGTGGGAATGGCCGATTGCGCAACGCGCAATGAAGGAAACGAATTGACCGAAACGGATGCCTCGATCCTGCGCCGCATTCATCAAGGCGAGCCGGAGGCGTTTGAAATTTTGGTTGCCCGTTATAAAAATCGGGTGTTTGGAATCCTCACTCATTACGAGCGCGACGCGCACAAAGTTGAAGACCTCGCGCAAGACACCTTTCTCAAAGCGTGGCGCAACCTGAAACAGTACCGCGCCCAATCGCCCTTCGAGCATTGGATTTCTCGCATTGCCAGCAACGTGGCGCGCGATCATCTGCGGCGCATTCAGCGGCGCATCCGCGAAACCAGCTTCGAGGATCTTGGCGAGGGCTCCATCGATTGGCTGAGCACCGGCAATGTGAATCGCCAGCTCAATGTGCATGAAGCGCGCCAACTCCTCGACTACGCGATGAACGCTCTCACCCCCCTCAGCCGTGTGATCCTCACCATGCGCGAGATCGAAGGCCGCAGCCTGAAAGAGGTTAGCAAATTCACCGGCCAATCCGTCGACTCCGTAAAAGTCCGCTGTCACCGCGCCAAAGCCAAAATGCGCGAGACCCTGCAGCACCTTCAGGAAAAAGAAAACCGCGCCATCACCTCAAAGCAAACCGATTGGCAGCAGTATTTAGAAGTTGCCCCGATGGCCGTTTAGCCGACTTCCCATCCCATTTCGCTTTACGCCGACGCGTGCGCCGCTACGCTTGGCGCATGCACTCCCTCGTTTCGCATTCACGAATCCTCGCCCTCGGCATTAGTTTACTGTTCATTGGAAAGGCAACCGCCGCCGTCCTAATGGCTGGTGCTGCCAAGGTGGATATTACTGATGAGCGCGGGCCGGTGAACGATCCCCTTTATGCGCGCGCGCTGGTTTTGAAAAGTGGCGGCACCACTGCCGTGTTGGTATCCATCGATGCCGTGGCCATCGGCGGCATCGGACGTATCAAAGACGATTTTTTGCCGAACGTCCGCACCACGCTGCAAAAGGAATTGGGCATCGCACCGGGCAACACTCTTTTCAACGCCAGTCACTGCCATGGCTTGGTGCATCCGGAAGTGGAGGCCCGTACTGTGGCGGCGGTGCGGGCGGCGATGAACAACCTCGTGCCCGTGAAGGCCGGTGCGGGGGTGGGGCGCGAGACGCGTATCATGGAAAACCGCCGGCTCATTTTGAAGGACGGCCGCACCGTGGACGTGCGCCACGCCTACTCGCTGCCACCGGATGAATTGGTTGCCGCCGTCGGCCCGGTGGATCCGGAAATCGGCGTGTTACGGCTCGACCGGCTCGATGGAAAACCATTGGCCGTCGTTTATAATTTCGCCTGCCACCCCATCCAAAATGTGCCCAGCGGCGGCAACACCGCAGACATCACCGGGTTTTCCTCCAAGACCATTGAGGAAAATCTGGGCAAGGATTGCATCGCACTGTTCGTGCAAGGCTGCGGCGGCGACATTAATCCCATCAATTACAAAGCCGTCAACCACCTGCGCAGTGCCGAGCCGCTCGGACTGATGCTTGGCTTGAGCACGCTGCGCGCCGTACGGAAAATCAAAAGCCAGCCCGGCCAGCCGTTGGTCATTCACAGCGAAAAACTCAAGCTCCCTCGCGCTGACCACGCCCCGCGCATTGCCGAGATGGAAGCGGAGCGCAAACAATTGGCGGAGTCACTCAACGGTACGTTTTTAAACCTGAACACCTTTCTGCCGCTCGCCGCGAAGCACGGACTTGCGCCGGATTTCCCCTCGCTCAATTCCTACCGCTACCTGCACGAGCGCAAAATGGGCCGCACCGGATTAGAAAAAATGGACGCCAAAAACCGCGCCCATCTGCAGGCGTACATCGCCAACATCCACAAGATGGAACAAATCACCCGCATCAATACCAACCTCCGCCTGCTCAAGCGCCACCAAAAAGACGGCTACGGCTCCGGCAATAAAACCATTGAAGTCGAAATCGCCGGACTGCGTGTGGGCGACTTTGTGCTCACAACATTCCCCGGCGAGGTGACCGTCCCGATCGGCCTCAACATCAAAAAAGCGTCGAAACACAAACTCACCTTCGTGGCCGGTTACACCAACGGTTACATTTTTTATTCGCCCACCGCTGAGCAACTGAAAAACGCCGGCGGCGCGCAGGAGGACAGCGATTGTCTGCTGGCTCCCGCGTGGCAGAAAATCTTCGAAACCAAAGCCGGAGTCATCATCCGTGGGTTGATGAAATAAAATTCGTTGCGGCTGTTGTGGTTTTTCCCGGCGAGTTCATGCCCCCCCAAAAAACGAATGAAAAATACAATCCTATCAATCCTTCTTTTTGCAACTTGCTCGGTGCAGAGCGCCGACTCAACACTCGATTTGCTGGCCCGGCATCTTGCGACGCCTGATGCCAAGCGCCTTCCGATCGCCAAGCAGAAGTTTGCGAACGCCTCACTGAACAAGGCCGATGCCGCCAAAGCGCGGCAGATGCTTTGGGATGACCACTCCGTGCGAATCCGCGCTACGCGGCAGGCAGAAATGAAAGCGAAGGCCATCAAAATTGGCGGCCACACAATGCGGTTTGAATTTTTTGTGTACGGCAAAAAACCAACCGG
>CAUZWB010000043.1:0-10293 GCA_963583525.1 Verrucomicrobiia bacterium
CCGCGTGTGCCCCGAGGCGGCAATCATGTTTCCCAAGTATAAAAGCGGCCCGATCAATGGCGATGTGGTGAGCGATGGCGAACTGAATCGCGAGAAGATGAAAATTGACATCTCCGCGCTGCTCGGAGGTGATGTGTATCAAATGCTCCGCGATCGCAGCCAGCGCTCGCGCAGTCGGTTCTCCAAGGAACGCAGCTCGGACAAGGCGCTGGGCGAACGCACCAAATGCCTCACCAAACTCGCCGCCGAGGCCGACATCGACATCCCGCTCGAAGTTTTGCAAAGCCTCCCCAGCGCCGATGAGATCGCCAAAAGAGCCGTGGCTGCCAGTGCCAAGGCAAACGCGGCCTTGGCGGCCCAGACGTCCGGCTAACTTCCTTGATACTTTCCGCGCACCTCGGCGTCTCAACACGGCGAAACCAATGTGCGTCTACCGTGTTTCCTTTTTGGATCGACACGGAACAGTCACATCCGCAAAATCGCCGCACACAAAAATGACCGGCTCGGCCGGCAACTAATCTGAATGACCACTGCCAGCGCGCCATTGAAAATTCCACGAGTCGTTCCGCAGCGAAAGCCGCGGACACCGCGCGAGAATATTCCCCAAACCCGCGAGGAACGCGAAACCATCCTGCGCGAGGTGCGGCATTATGTAGCCGAGCAAACGCTCGTGCCGCCGGTGCCGATGAACGACCTCAAAGTGCACGCGGACGAATTGGTCATCGCGCTCGGCACCAAAGAAATTTACCGCGACTACATCGGCATTCTCATCAACAACGAACTCTGGCGCGAGACGCTCGCCGCCGTGCCCTTCGAGCGCCGCCTGTTGATGGTGCCCAAATGCCTCCGCGTGGAAGCCAAGTGCCCCGCGCCCTTTGATGAGTTTGGGCTGCTTTGCAAAAGTTGCGGGCTGTGCAGCATTCAGGATTTGGAATACGAGGCGGAGAAGCTCGGTTACGCGGCGCTCGTCGCCGAAGGCAGCGCCATTGTGATGAGCCTCATCCAAACCGGCAAGATCGACGCCATCGTCGGCGTGGCGTGCATCCCCGTGCTCGAGCGCGCTTTCCCGTATATGGAAGCAGCGGCCGTGCCGGGCGTGGCGATTCCGTTGCTGCAGGATGATTGCATCGACACGGCGGTCGATGAAGATTGGGTTTGGGATTATATTTACCTCACCAGTGACGACCACACGCGCCGCTTGGATTTGAGCGGGCTGCACGACGAAGTGGACACGTGGTTCGCGCCCGAATCGCTTGAAGAAATTATGGGCGAGGGCGAAGGCGAATCCGAAGCCATCGGCCGCGCTTGGCTCGCGCGCGCCGGCAAACGCTGGCGGCCCTTCCTCAGCGTGGCGGCGTATCAAGCCTTGCGCGATGATGCCACAGAATCCGTTCCCGATGACCTCAAAAAAGTTGCCGTCGCCGTTGAATGTTTCCATAAAGCCTCACTCATCCACGACGACATCGAGGACGAAGACGCCGAGCGTTACGGTGAAAAAACTTTGCACGAAGAACACGGCCTCGCCGTGGCGTTGAACGTCGGCGACCTCCTTATCGGCGAAGGCTATCGCCTCCTCGGCGAAACGACCCTCTCCGCCGAACAACGCGCCGCGATGCTGCAAGTAGCCGCCAACGGCCAGCGCCACCTCTGCCGCGGCCAAGGCGCGGAGCTGGTTTGGCAGCGCAACCCCGAGCCGCTCAAGTCCGTGCAGGTGCTCGATATTTTCCGCCAAAAAACCGCGCCCGCATTTGAGGTCGCCCTGCGGCTCGGCTCCATTTCCGCCGACCTCGGCAAGTACGAGGAAGTTTCTGAAGTACTCGGCGAGTACAGCAAAAACCTCGGCATCGCCTACCAAATCCGTGACGACCTCTCCGACCTCGGCGAGGAAGGCGACACCAACGACCTCGCCGGACTGCGCCCCACACTGCTGCTCGCCATCGCGCACGAAAAAGCCAAGGGCGAGCAAAAGAAACAGCTCGCCGAAGTTTGGCGGCGGCGATTGCCCGAAGGCGTCACCTTCGCGCAAATCGAGCAATGGTACCTCGACCTCAAAGCCGTCAAGCGCGCCGAGGATTTGCAGCTCACTTATAAAGAACTCGCCATCCGCTCGCTGACTGATTTGGAAAACGCCAATCTCAAAGGCCTCCTCCGCCGCGTCATCGGCAAAATTTTCAACGACACCATCGTTAAAGGCTGGTGCAGCGAAGTCCAGGAAATCAGCGAGCTAGAAAAAGTCCGCGCCCAAAACAGCAACGGCACGGAAGTGGCACGCTAAGAGCGGCTTGTTTTTCCACCATTCCTCGCTATCTTCCCCCAATGACTGCAAGCGAAGTAATCGAGGTAATTAAGACTCTTGCCGCCATAGAACAGGCGACTGTCGCTGAGTATTTGCGCAAGCTACCCGAACCTGTTGGCGATGAGATTTCTCAAGAAATGGAAAAGATGGCCGAAGAAACTATTGCCCAATACGACGGTCTCTTCAAAAAGTTGGCGCAGTGAATGAGCCTTCGTCTGGAAATGCTGCAAGTGGCGCGGGTGGCGCCGACGGTTTTGGGGGAGGCGGGCGATCTTGTTCGCGATTTTATTCTTTCCCAGCAAAATCCCGATGGCGGCTTCAAGGATCGCGCGGGACAGAGTGACCTATATTATACTGTGTTCGGGCTGGATGCGGTGGCGGTGTTTCAGGCAGAGCCGGATCTCGATGCGGTTGAACAATTTCTGCAAACCTTTGGCGAAGGCGATGAGCTGGACCTTGTGCACCTCAGTTGCCTCACGCGCTGTTGGGGTTCGCTTGGAAAAGACCGAATGCCGAAAGGCTTGCGCGCGGCGCTGCTCAAGCGGCTCGAAGCATTCCGCAAACCGTGTGGCGGTTGGGACAATAATCTGAAACGCGAACACGGTACGGCGTACGGTTCCTTCCTCGCACTCGGTGCGTATCAGGATATGGGCAAGCTGCCGCCCAAACCGCTGCGCATTTTGCAGAGCCTGAAAAAACTGGAGACGCCCGATCACGCGTGGAACAATCATCCCAACCTCCCCATCGGCTCCACCAACCCCACCGCTGGCGCGGTGGTGCTTCTCAATAATCTACACCTGCCCATCAACGCCGAAGTCGGCCAATGGCTGCGCGCGCGGCTGCATCCGCAAGGCGGCTTCGTCGCCGTACCCGGAGCACCGATACCTGACCTTCTCTCCACCGCCACCACCCTCCACGCCCTCGCCGCGTTGGACGTGCGACTCACCGAGGAAGAAACCGAGCGCTGTTTGGATTTTGTGGACACCCTCTGGAACGCCACCGGCGGTTTCCACGGCCATTGGTCGGATGATTATCTGGATTGTGAATATACATTTTACGGCCTGCTTGCGCTCGGGCACTTGAGTTTGTAAGTTAATTCCCCGCTCATTGGATGCCATCTCCAAAACAGTCAGTTATCAGAAAAAATCATGACCGAAACAAACGAACTCAAACCTAACACCCTCTTTATCGAAGTATCGGGATCCGGTCTTCCCGAAGTTGACGGACTCTTCGTCCCCTCAACGGCGCCTCCCGCCAAATCTGAATCAGGAACCGTGTCAAGTTCCGGCTACTGGAACGGCAAGATGGCGTGGGATCGCGCCGATGGCGCCGCGGCCAGAAGCCCCTCTCTCTCATACTCCAACAGCTACCAATCCTGGAGAATCTCCCGTTTGGACGGTCATCTCGCCTACGAAACCACCTGCGAGGACGAGCTGCCGCCGACGGACCGGGAATGGAACGTCTATAAAATGGGAGTGGCGCCTGCCCCCAAGGTCGTGCTCCACCACTGTGACCCGAGACAACCCTGCCCAAAGCCCAATGTCGTCTTTGTTCTCGGAGGACCCGGCACCGGAAAAGGAACCATGTGCGAGCTTGCCGAGATTCAACTCGGATGGACACACCTCTCCACCGGAGAACTGCTCCGCGCCGAGCGTCAGGCTGGCGGTCCGAGCGCCGACATCATCGAGGAATGCCTCGCAGCCGGAAAGTTGGCGCCCAACGAAATCGTTGTGACTCTACTCAAAAACGCGATGGAAAACGCCAGCCGAACCACGGGAAAGAAAAACTTTCTCCTCGACGGTTTTCCCCGCTCCCTGACCAATCTTGAAGGATGGTATGAAATCTTCGGCCGGGAAACTGAACTCCCCAAAATGCTCTACCTTGAGTGCCCCTACGCCGTTCTCGAGCAGCGCATTCTGGGCCGCGCCAACTTCACCGGCAGAAGTGACGATAATGTTGAGAGCATCAAACTAAGATTCGACACCTTCAAGGCAGAGACACTGCCCACCGTCGAGCTCTTCAGGAGCAAGAACCTGTGTGTCGAAATCGACACCAGTCAGGACCGCCAGACTGTCTATGCTCAAGTCGGAAGCAGCCTCGCTGAGTTCACTGATAAGAGCTTCGCCGCCAAACCGCTCACCGAAAAATCTGAAATGCTTCTGGGCCTGAGGCCCTTCCCCAGGAAGAACTGAGCGGGTCAGTTTAATTTTGAAATGAGGATAGCTACCAACATCATTATCCCATTGGCCAGCGGCACCCTTGTTGGCTGGTGAGAGCCGTTGCCATTATCAGTCGCATACCAAGGATGGGAAAAACTCGGCAATAACAAATCCACCTAGTTTTCCCGTGCCCCATAGAAGGCATTGGCCAACATTGTCACCACCAGTGTGATCCCGCAGCCAATCATCGTGTACCACGGCCAGTGAATGGCATCTTTCAAACCGTATTTGATGGCAAGCATGGCCATCAACGAAACTACCATTCCGAGGATGATGGGCGTGCCGCGGCCCTTCTTTATAGTGAGCGCCAATAGCACGCCGCCGAGCAAGCCGCCGCTGGCGAGGCCCACGAGGCTGAAGGCGGCGTTCATTACCGATTCCACTTCGCGGCTGGCGAAGGCCACCACGATGAGCATCGCCCCCCAAAACAAAGTTGTCCACCGACTGAGCTTGAGTTTGTGGCTGTCGCTCGCTTCCTTTTTTGCGAAGCCGAGATCCATCACGGTGACGGACGACAACGCGCTGAGAGCGGAACTCACCGACGACATCGCGGCGGCGAAGATGCCCACCAACAAAAGTCCCTTCACCCCCACCGGCGCTTGGGCGAGCATGAAGATGGGGAAGACAAAGTCGGTTTGTTTTTTGCCAAAAGAATTTTCCGGAATGTCGATGGGGATGGGCGTTTGCTGATAGAGCACCCACAGCAACACGCCAACCATCAGGAAAAGCAGCATCATCGGCAGAATCACCACGGCGCAAAACACCAGCGCTTTGCGGCCATCGGCGATGGAACGGCAGGCGAGCACGCGCTGCGCCACCAGTTGATCCACGCCATGCGTGAACAGCACAAACACACCCGCGCCAAGAATGCCCATCCAAAGATTGTACGGCGCGTCGAGGCTGAATTGGGTGTTGAGCCATTCGAGTTTGCCTTCGGCGCGAGCGGTTTCCATCGCGCCACTCCAGCCGCCGTCGATGAGCGTTGGAATATAAAACAACGCAAACAATCCGCCGGCCACGAAGAGAATAAATTGCGCGGCATCGGTCCACACCACGGCCTTCAATCCGCCCACATAAGTGTATACGAGCGACAAGCCAACAAAGAGCAGGATAGCCGGCAGCACCGGCCAATCGAGCATTAGCTGCAAGGGGATGCACGTGACGAACACGCGCACGCCCGCGGCCAGCGTGCCAACGATGAGAAACATTACCGCCGCCGTCTTCTGCGCGCCGCCGCCGAAGGCGTTGCCGATGAGCGCGTAGGGTGAATAGATTTCTTTTTTGAAATACAACGGCACCATCACCACCGCCAACACGATGCGACCAATCACGTAGCCGAGGACGATTTGGATGAACATCAAGTTGCCGCCATACGCCATCGCGGGCACGCCGATGAAGGTGAGCGCGCTCGTCTCAGTGGCCACGATCGAAAACGCCACCGCCCACCACGGCAGCTCGCGTCCGCCGAGAAAATAATCGCGCGTGGTTTTCTGCCCGCGCCCCAGCCAAATGCCCAGCGCAATGATGGCGATGAGGTAAACAAAGATCACCGCCCAATCGATGGAAGAAATCTGCGGCGCGGCGGCAAGCATCGGGGCATTGTCCGGAGGCGGCGGACAAGAGCAACCAAATCCAATTCACAAACCACAGAAGGAGGAGATTCGGGGTTGACCCTCGCCCTCGCGGGGCTATGCTTCCAAATTCCAGTTGGGCAACACAAATAAAGGCAATTTATGAGCACAAAAAAACACTCCCCCAAGTCCGGCGAAACCCGCCGCAAATTCCTCAAAACCACCGGCACAGTCGCCGCTGCGGCCGCTGCGTTTAAGGTGCCGGTGTACGCCGGCAACAAAGCGCCCTCGGCTAATGTGAAGGGCGCGAACGAAAAAATTGTGATCGGCTTTATCGGCGTGGGCGGGCGCGGCTTCGGCGCGCACGTGCGCCAAATGCGCCAACACGCCGAGGGCAACAACATCGCGCAGGCGGCGATGTGCGATGTGTCCAAACACCGCGCCAATGCGGCGAAGGATTTTGTCGCCAAAAATTCCAAGGACAAAGTGGAAGCGTACACCGATTACCGCAAAGTGATCGAGCGCAAGGACATCGACGCGGTGGTGTGCGCCACGGTGGATCACTGGCACACGCGCATTTGCATTGAGGCGATGGAGACCGGCAAGGATATTTATGTTGAGAAACCGATGACGCGTTACCTCGGCGAAGCGTTCAAGTTCTATGATGCCGTGAAGCGCACCAAGCGCAAGGTGCAGGTGGGTTCGCAGATTACCAGTTGCGGAAACTTCGCCAAGGCCGCCGAGTTGATCGCCCAAGGCAAGTTGGGCCCGCTCGTGCTCGCTCAAGGTTCGTACATGCGCAACAACCCAAAGGGCGAATGGAACTACCGCCTGCAACCTTGGGCCACAAAGGGCGACATCCAATGGACCACCGAGAAAGGCAAGATTGGCTGGCTCCGCGAGGACATGAAGCAAAGGGACTTCAACGCCGACCACTACTTCCGCTGGCGCAAGTATCTCCCGTATTGCGCGGGTCTACTGGGTGACCTTGTTCCTCACCGTCTGTTCCCGCTAATGAGAGCCCTTGGCAAGCCGGAATTTCCAAGTAGAGTAGCATGCTTCGGTTCCCGTCATGTCACACCCGACCGTGATGTGAGTGACAATACCCAAGTCATGGCAGAGTTTCCGAGCGGAGGAACCTTAATGGTCACAAGTTCTTCAATTCATGGAGCAGGCTTCAATGAGTTAATCCGCGGCCATCATGGAACAATAGCCCTTAGTTCAACCGGTGATACTCTAGAATATAAACCTGAAAAACATTTAGCCGAAGATTTTGACCCAGAGACCTTTACCAATTTAAAGCCGAGCGGGAACACCACCCCGCAGCACCACAAAAACTGGCTCGACTGCATCCGCAACGGCGACGAACCTGTGGCCGGCATCGACCTCGCCATCCGGGTGCAGGCCGTGATTTCCCTCGCGGAAATCGCCGACCGGCGTGGCACGATGGCGCATTTCGATCCCAAGACCCGCAAGATCACCGACGGCTCCGGCCGCGAGATCAAGGCCTACGATTACGCAGAGGAAGCCAAGCTCGACCACGGCCCGTACGGTCCCATCAGGGAAATCGGCAGCTGATCCGATTAAACAATCACCGGCTCTGCGGGCAACCGTGGAGCCTTTTTTGTAGCTATGCCTGAAACTCTCACCGTCGCCGCCGAGGCGATGGCCACTCGCTTTGAGGTCGCTCTGCACAGCGCGCCCGAAGCCACTTTGCGCGCGGCGGCGGAAGAGGCTCTGGCGGAAATCGCGCGGCTCGAAGGCATCCTCAGCCTTTACCAACCCACCAGCGAAATCGCCCACCTCAACCAACGTGCCGCCCACGAGCCCGTGCGTGCATCAAACGAAGTCTTCACGCTGCTCGAACGCTGCGTGGATTTGAGCAAGCAAACCCAAGGCGCGTTCGACATCACGCTCGCTCCATTGATGAAGTGCTGGCGGTTTATCAATGACACCGGCGCGGCCCCCACCGACGAAGCCATCGCCGAGGCGCTCGCTTGCACTGGAATGCAACACCTCCACCTCAACCCCATCGACACCACCGTGCAATTCGCGCGCGAAGGGGTGATGCTCGACCTCGGCTCCATCGGCAAAGGCTACGCGCTCGAACAAGCCACCGCGTTGTTGCGAGAAAATGAATTTGAAAATTTCCTCATCCACGGCGGCACCAGCACCGTATGCGCGCACGGCACCCAAGCCGATGGCACCCCGTGGCGCGTGGCGGTGGAACACCCCGATGAAAATCAACCACCACTGCACATCGTTGATTTAAAAAATGAATCGCTATCCGTCTCCGGCATCAGCGGCAAATCCTTCATCGACACCGAAGGCAACGAGCAAGGCCACGTCATCAATCCCCGCACCGGCCGCCCCACCCAAGCCGCGCGCGTGGCGGCGGTGGTGTGCGAATCCGCCACCGAAAGCGACGCGTGGGCGACTGCGTTTTTGGTGGAGCCGGCGTTGGAAGTGCCGAAGGGGATGCGGGTTTTAAGGTAGGGCGGTTTCTCCGAAACCGCCTTGGCGCGCTCCGAGAGCACGCCCTACCTGTGTAACGGTCTTTAAAACGCTCCCTGTTGATAGGGATCAAACGATCCAATCTTCCATTCGTCAATCAACTCATCGGGCAATTCCTTGAGAAAACGCGATGGGAGCTGGATCATATCATCGCTGCTGCCGGCGGCGACGGTGCGGATGAGTGGATGGCACAGGTACAGCTCGTCCATCGCGCGCGTGATGGCGACGTAAAAAAGGCGGCGCTCCTCCTCCTCGCCGTCCAGCGAATCGAGCGAGCGATTGCTCGGGAACATCCCGTCGCACAGCATGATGACAAACACCACTTTGAACTCCAGCCCTTTGGCTTGGTGGATCGTCGTAAGACGGAGCTTTTCATCGTCCTCATTTTCGGATCGTTCCTGTTCGGCCTCCACGTTGGTGAGCAGTGCCAGCTCGGCCAGAAAATTTTCCAGCGATTCGTATTGGCGCGCGAACACGCTGAGTTGCTCGATGTCATCTTTCCGCTGCGGTGCTTTATCGTAATTCGCCTCCACGTAATCTGAATAGCCCGCCTCCAAAATCAGTGAAATCATTGCACCCGCATCGCCCGCCACCGGTTTGGTTTCCAGTTGGGCAACGGTTGCGGAAAATTGCGCCCACGGCACCTTGGCTTTCTTGGGCACACCGGCGCAGAGCTGCACTGCCTCAGCTAATGGCCGTACGCCCGCGTGAGCAGTTAGGAATTGGCCCCACAACTTCAGCGCGGTTTTGCCGCCCACGCCGGGCAGCATCAGTGCAAGCCGCTTGAACGCCTGCTCATCTCGCGGATTGGCCAGCCACTTGAGGTGCGACGTGATGTCTTTGATGTGCGCTTGTTCAAAAAACCGGACGCCACTGGTAATCGAAAACGGAATGTTGCGCCGCGTCAATTCCAGCTGCAATTCGAGCGCGTGAAAATGCGAGCGATACAGCACCGCCATGTCGTCAAGCTCGATGCCTTCCTCGCGCAGCTCCAGCGCGCGTTGGGCGACGAAGGCCGCTTGTTCGTCGGCGGCGCTGCACACCACTTTCGCCGGCTTCTCGCCCGAGTCGCGACACGGGGCCAGTTCCTTGGCGAACTGCCGCGTGTTTGCGGCGATGGCGGCGTTGGCGAGGTTGAGAATCTCCGGTGTGCTGCGGTAGTTCGTTTCAATTTTGTACACCGACGCGCCGGGATAACGCTTGGGAAACTCCATGATGTTCGCGTAATTAGCGCCACGCCACGAGTAGATGCTCTGAGAATCATCGCCCACCACCATTACGTTTTTGTAGCGCGCGCCGAGCAAATCGATCAACTCCGCCTGCAGCAAATTCGTGTCCTGATATTCGTCCACCAACACAAACTGAAACCGTTGCTGATACAGCTCGCGCACGTCCTCGTGCTCCTTCATCACCCGCAGCCACAGCACCAGCAAATCATCAAAATCCATCAAGCCATTGGCGAGCTTGCGTTTGGTGTAGCGGCCGAGCACGTCGGTGATTTGCTCCGTCAACGGCTCGAACCACGGGTAACGATCCTCAATAATTTCGGTCACCGGCACTTGCTTATTAATCGCCAGCGAACCGATGTCGCCCACCAAATCCGGCTTGGGGAAGCGCGTGGCTTTCACGTCGATGTCCGCCTCGGCGATACAGGCCGTGATCAGCCCCTTAGCGTCCTCGCGATCTTGAATGG